>CAMZKE010000001.1 GCA_947311115.1 uncultured Bacteroidales bacterium
ATAGAACACTTTAACAATAGAACACTTTAACAATAGAACACTTTAACAATAGAACACTTTAACAATAGAGCAATATGATAAAAAAAGTAATAATTAGCGGAGGTGGAACAGGTGGACATATCTTTCCTGCAATTTCTATTGCTAATGCTTTAAAGCGACGCAACGAAAATATTGAGATACTATTTGTTGGTGCTGAAGGCAAAATGGAAATGGAAAAAGTACCAAAAGCAGGATATAAAATTATTGGGTTACCTGTTCGAGGTTTTCAACGAAAACTTTCATTAGGAAACATTTCTTTTTTTTGGAAATTAATCCAATCAATGAAAAAAGCACGTTCTATTATTAAAGATTTCAGACCTGATATAGCCATTGGTGTAGGTGGTTTTGCCAGCGGTCCATTATTAAATGCTGCAGCTAAATACAAAGTTCCATCGTTAATTCAAGAACAAAATTCTTATGCCGGTGTTACAAACAAAATTCTTGGACGAAAGGTTGATAGAATTTGTGTTGCATACGATAACATGAACAATTTTTTCCCAAAAGAAAAAATTGTTAAAACAGGAAATCCTGTTCGTATTGACTTAGTACGAAACTTAGATAAAAAAGTAGAAGCTCTTAAACATTTCAATCTTTTTGGAAACAAAAAAGTATTATTAATTGTTGGTGGTAGCTTAGGTGCTCGCACAATTAACAATAGTATAAAAAAAGGTTTAAAAACGCTTGTTGATAATAATATACAAGTACTTTGGCAAACCGGTAAATTCTACTACGAAGAATCAATAAAAGAAGCCGAACCATTTTTAGAGCAAGGCGTTGTTGTTAAAGATTTTATTTCACGAATGGATTACGCTTATGCTATTGCAGATGTTGTTATTTCGAGAGCTGGAGCAAGCACTGTATCAGAACTTTGCTTAGTTAAGAAACCTGTAATATTTGTCCCATCACCAAATGTTGCCGAAGACCATCAAACAAAAAATGCAATGGCGTTAATAAACGTTGATGCAGGTATGATGATTGAAGATAATTTAGCCGAAAAACAACTTGTTAACGAAGCTGTAAAACTTGTAAAAGATAATTATAGAATAAAAGAATACACCAAAAATATTGGAGAGCTAGGAATACCAAACTCAGCAGAATTAATTGTTGATGAAATTTATAAAGTTTATGAAGCTTTTAATAGAGATAAAAAATAAATGAATATAGAAAAAATAAATAATGTATATTTTGTTGGAATAGGCGGCATAGGCATGAGTGCTTTAGCTCGCTATTTCAAGGCTATTGGTAAAAATGTTATTGGTTACGACAAAACCCAAACTGTTCTTACCAACAATCTTGAAAACGAAGGCATTAAAGTTATTTTTAACGATGTAATTTCGGGAATACCTGAAATTTACACAAATAGAAATACCACACTTGTGGTTTACACACCGGCAATTCCTAATTCAAATAAAATATTAAAATATTTTTTCGGAAATAATTTTAATGCTGTAAAACGAGCCGAAGTTTTGGGTGTAATTTTAAACAGCAAAAAAGGAATTGCTATAGCAGGTACTCACGGTAAAACATCAGTTACAACTTTAATTTCATATTTATTCAATAATTCAAGAATTAAATACTCATCATTTATTGGAGGTATCTCTAAAAATTTTAATTCAAATCTTGTATTAAATCCTAATTCTGATATAGTTATTGCAGAAGCTGACGAATTTGACCGTTCTTTCTTACATTTACATCCACATACAACTGTTATAACATCGGCCGATGCTGACCACTTAGATATTTATGGAGGTAAAGATGAATTGAAACGTAGTTTCGAAGATTTTATTTCTCAGATAGAGCCAAACGGAAATTTAGTTGTAAAAATAGGTTTGAACTTTAAAATTCCTGACAATATAAATGTTTACACCTATTCGCTTGACGAGAAGGCAGATTTTTACCCTGAAAACATAAGAGTTGAAAATTACATTTATACTTTCGATATCAATACTCCTAATGGAAAAATTACTGATATTACTATTGGAATACCGGGTCTTGTAAATGTAGAAAATGCTATTGCAGGAATTGCTGTAAGCCTCCTATTTGGCGTTGATATTGACTTAATAAAAGAAAATATCAAAAATTTTAAAGGTGTAAAACGCCGTTTCGATTATATTATAAACACTAAAAAATTAGTTTATATTGATGATTATGCACATCATCCGGAGGAACTGAAAGCAACAATATCATCAGTAAAAAAATTATATAAAGAACGAAAAATAACTGGTATTTTTCAACCACATTTATATACACGAACAAGAGATTTTGCAGATGATTTCGCCGTAGCATTAAGTATGTTAGACGAGTTAATTTTGCTTGATATATATCCTGCACGTGAGTTAGCCATTGAAGGAATTACATCAGAAATAATATTTAATAATGTTTCAATAGAGCATAAAACTCTGTGCAAAAAAAACGAATTAATAAATATTTTAAAAGATAAAGAAATAGATGTATTGCTAACACTTGGAGCCGGCGATATTGATGTGGAAGTAGAAAAAATAAAAAAAATATTAGATAAGAGATAAAAAACCTAAGATAAGAAGTCGTTTGAAGTCTAAATCTCAGAATTAATTATCTCAAAAAAATATGAAAATAAAAAAGAACATATTATCAATTTTGGGTTGGGTAGCAATATTTACCTTTTTGGTGCTATCTATGTCTTTCGTAAAAAACGAAGAACATAAACAACGTTGCACAAAACTAAATATTGAGGTTATTGATTCAACCGAATTTTTATTTATCAACAAAAATGAAATTAAACAGCTTGTTAATGACAGTAATATATCAATAATAGGTTATCCAATTTCAGAAATAAATACACTTCAAATTGAAAACTTATTAAAAACTCATTCATCAATAAAAAGCGTAAAAGTATATACCAGTTTAAAAGGACATATAATAGTTGAAATAACCCAAAGAAAACCTATACTAAGAATTATTAATTACTCCGGAGAGAGTTATTACATTGATAAAGACGGCGTAATGATGCAGCTATCAGATATTTACACAGCAAAAGTAATAATCATTAACGGCCATGTAAACGAACCTTTTGAATCAAGACATAATATTAATTTAAAAGAAAAAGAAGACAATAATATTGTTAGAGGAAAAGTTTTAAAAGATGTATATAATTTAGTCTTATATATAAATAATGATAAACTATGGCGTTCACAATTTCAGCAAATTTATGTAAATTCTGATGGCGAATACGAGCTAATTCCAATAGTAGGAACCCAAAAAATAATACTTGGAAAAATTACAAATTACAAAATTAAGCTACGTAATTTAAAAGCTTTTTATAAAAAAGGTATTGAAAAACGTGGCTGGAATACATACAGTAAAATAAATTTAAAATATGAGAATCAAATTGTTTGTACAAAAAAATAATATAATAAAATAAGCACAATGGAAGAGATTATTAATGACATGCCAACAGACAGCAAAGAAAAAAACGAAAAAAATATTGTTTTTGCAATTGATATTGGGACAACAAAAATTGTAGCAATTGTTGGTGAAAAAATGAAAGATGGAAAACTGAAAATATTGGGTATGGGAACCTCTCCATCAACAGGCGTAAAACGAGGAGTGGTACAGAATATTCAAATGACAGTACAATCTATTACTACAGCAGTTAATCAGGCAGAAGAACAGTCTGGGCACAAGTTTAAAGATGTATTTGTTGGAATTGCAGGTCAACATATACGCAGTACCGAACAAAGTCATCAGATTCCTCGTTCTGATTTCGAGTCTGAAATTACGCATTCAGATATTGATAAACTAAAAGAAGTTATGTACAGCATGCCTGTTGAACCCGGCGAGGAGATTATTCACGTTGTACCAAAAAGTTTTATAGTTGACAACGAGTTTGGTGTTGAGCCTCTGGGTATGTGCGGAAAACTTTTAGTTGGAACATATCATATTGTAATTGGACAGGTTACCTCGGCTAACGATATTAAACGTTGTATTGAAAGAGTTGGTATTGCAACTCGCGATTTAATTCTTGAACCTCTTGCATCTGCCCATGCTGTACTTACCGATGAAGAAAAAGAAGTAGGCGTTGCTCTTGTTGATATTGGCGGTGGCACAACAGATATTGCGATTTATAATGACAATAGGATTGTGCATACCGCTGTAATTCCATTTGGCGGCGACGTTATCACCAAAGATATAAAAGAGGCTTATAATATAGTTGAAAAAAGTGCTGAACAATTAAAATTACTAAAAGGATCAGCTTTATCAAGCGTAATTAAACCTAATGAATATGTAAGTATTGAAGGAATAAACGGCCGTCCTGCAAAAGAAATTTCAGTTCGTAATTTAGCTTATATTATTAATTGCCGTATAGATGAAATTGTTGATCGCCTGTTTCTCGAAATATCTAGTCATATTGATATAGAAAAACTTGGTGCCGGAATTGTGCTTACCGGCGGTGGTGCTCTACTTAAAAATATTACTCAGTTTATTGCTTATAAAACAGGTTTAGACATTAGAATCGGACTTCCTAATCAATTGTTATTTACAGATTTAGATGAAGATTTAATTAAAACAAAGTATGCTACAGCAATTGGTTTAATAATGGGCGGATTCGATATTATTAATGAAACAGAAAAACGCTTAACTTTTAAAGAACTAACTCTTAATAAAAAAGAGCCTGAAATAATTGAAGAAAAGGAAGAAGATAAGAAAATTGTAACAAAAAAACCAAAAGTAGCATTTAGCGAAATACTTAAAAAAACATTTATCAGTGTGTTTACTGAACCTGACGAAGATAAAGAACTAAAATAATAACTAAACTAAATTATTACTATGGACGATTTAATGAACTTTGAAATTCAAACACCAAAATCATCAATAATTAAAGTTATTGGTGTAGGTGGAGGCGGTAGTAATGCCGTAAATTTTATGTATAAACAAGGAATAAAAGATGTAGATTTTATTGTTTGTAATACCGATGCTCAGGCACTTCTAAAAAGTCCGGTACCTACAAAAATTCAGCTAGGTACAACTTTAACCGAAGGACTTGGAGCAGGTAACAAGCCTGAACAAGGTAAAGAAGCTGCGGTTGAAAATCTTCAAGATATAGAAGAATTCCTTGATAATGGAACTAAAATGGTATTTATAACTGCCGGAATGGGTGGTGGAACAGGAACAGGAGCGGCTCCTATAATTGCAGAAACTGCAAAAGAAAAAGGAATCCTTACAGTAGGTATTGTAACTATTCCGTTTAAATTTGAGGGCAAACGTAGAATAATTCAAGCTATTGAAGGAATTAAAGAATTAAAACAACATGTTGACTCTCTCCTAGTAATAAACAACGAAAAGCTTCGTGATTTACACGCCGATTTGGGTATTGGAGAAGCATTTGCAAAAGCAGATAATATTTTAACTATCGCCGCAAAAGGAATTGCTGAAATTATTACTGTTCATGGTTATGTAAATGTCGATTTTGCTGATGTTAAAACCGTAATGACAAATAGCGGTGTTTCAATAATGGGAACAGGTAAAGCTGAAGGTGAAGGTCGTGCTTTAAAAGCAGTTAATGAAGCTATAGAATCGCCATTATTAAATAGTAATAACATTAAAGGAGCTACAAATATACTGTTAAGTATAACATCTGGTAGCATTGATGCTACAATGAATGAAGTTGCTGAAATATCAGATTTTGTACAAGATGAAGCAGGAATGTCTGCTGACGTAATTACTGGTATTAATTTTGACGAAACTCTTGGCGAAAGTATAGCTGTTACTGTTATTGCTACGGGCTTTAATGCCAACTCTATTCCTGAGCTTCAAGAAATGAAAAAAGATGAGAAAGTAATTAGTACAATTAATGTTGAAAATGAAACAAAACCAAATATTGTTGAATTAAATCCAAAAGTATCGAACAAAACAGAAAATATTCAAAACCCTGTACAAAAAGAAATTTTTGATTTTGATAACATAAATATAACACCTTCGGTTAATCGTAATTTAAATGAATTAAAAGATTTGTCAAAAACATCTAATTCAGATATTATAGATGAATTAGAAAACGAACCTGCTTATAAACGTAAATTAAGAGAACAGAGTTTACAACAACAAGCAAAGGAAAGCAAAACTGAAGATAATACAATTTCAAACTTTTCTATATCGGAAGATGAATATGGAAATGTTAAATTGCGAGAAAATAACTCATACTTACACGATAATGTTGATTAATGTTGAGTTTAGTTTAGTTGAAGCCCCGATAAAATCGGGGCTTTTTAACCCAAATAACTCATAATGATTAATGATACAGCCATTAAACATCTAGCAATTAATTAATTAATTAATTAACCTAAGATATGTGTGTAAAAAATAATAAATTTTTACTTAATCAATTTCATACCATTAACTTTATCTTTATCAATAGCTTTTACTCCATATTTCATCCAATTAGGAGCCGGTTTATCTTTTAAATATGTGTCAAAAAATTGATTCATTCTAATTGTTAAATCAATCATATTTGGGCGGCGAGATAAATTATGTTCATCACCATTATAATTAAGCATCCATACAGCTTTATTTAATCTGCGTAATGCAACAAAATATTCAATTCCTTGATACCATGGCACAGCACCATCACCATCGTTGTGCATTATTAACAGAGGTGTTTTAACCCTATCTGCAAAAAATACCGGCGAGTTTTCAATATACAGCTCTCGTTTATCCCATAGCGAACCACCTATACGGCTTTGAGTTTTCTCATACTGAAACATTCTACTCATACCTGTACCCCAGCGAATTCCGCCATAAGCACTTGTCATATTACTTACAGGAGCACCAGCCATAGCTGCCGAATATATATTTGTACGAGTTACTAAATATGCAACCTGATATCCACCCCAACTTTGTCCTTGTATTCCAACTTTTGTATTATCAACCCACTTATTTTCCATAAGTTTCATAGTTCCACTAACAACTGCATTATATGCGTCATTTCCCGGAGTTCCCGTACCGTATTTAATATTTGGAATAAAAATTACATAACCATTACTAACATAATACGGGAAATTTATAACCGAACGTATTGGTTTAGGCGTATAAAAACGATGAATATCATCAGAATATTTTTCGTAAAAATATACCAACATTGGGTATTTTTTATTTTTATCAAAATTCTCAGGTTTATATATAAGACCTTCAAGAGTGTCGCCATTAAAACTAACCCAGCTTGTTAACTCAACACTTCCCCATAAAAATTTATCGCGCTGTTTGTCTAAATTGCTTATTTTTTTAGAATTGTTAAAATCTAAATTACCATATTCTAAATCAGGATATTTATCGAATGCCATTTTACGCCAAATATATTTATCATTTTCTTTTGATTTTTTAATGTCATAAAACTTAACATTTTCCATTGTTAGCTTTGTAAGCTTTTTATTATTAGTATTATAACTATAATAACCTGATTGTTTATTTTTTTTATTAAAAACAGATAAAAGCATATTATCTTCAACAAAAATATTATCCCTATCAAACTTTTTATAACGAAAAATTAAATTATCTTTTCTTCCTTTTGTTATGTTTTGAGCTTTAATTTTCCCGGTTGGGTCTATTTCCCAAATATCGTATTTATCATAAATTAAAATAAATTTATCCTCTTTAACCCAACCTGTATAACCATATTTTTCGGGCAATGCAGGTACATCATTATCTTCGTTATAAAATTTAGTAGAAATATTTTCAGTTAAATTTACAGGTTTACCGATTAATGTTTTTGCATACCACGAACTATCGTTCATACTGTACCAATACAAATATTTTTCAGCTGGCGAAATATATAAAGCTGATTTTGATTTACCTAAAATTAGTTTTTTATTACCTGTTTCTGTATTTATCAAATAATAATCTTTAACCCCTTGAATATCCCACGATAACGATTTTGCATATTCATCAGAAACTATACCTATTGCATATTTATTATTTCCTTTATTAAACACTCTAACATTTTTAATAACAGTATCGGCAAGTTGAATTATTTTATCCGATTTTAGATTATATACGCTAATATAAGAACGCTTTTTCTCTTTTTTTAACTGCTTTAATTGTCGAGGCATCAAATAGTTATCTGTCCACGACCAAACATCAACTCTACAACGTTCATCATCTAAAAGCGAATCTTTCTTTTCTTTTACAGGAACAGGTCTTATACCAAAATAAAGTTTTGATGTATTTTCAGAAAAATACATATTAGCATCAGGACTAACATCATAATTATTGGGTAAATTACCATGAATTGTATCGGCAATAATTTTTATTTCACCAGATTTAATATTATAATAATATAGTGAATATTTATACGGTTTTGCTGTATCGGCACTAAAAATAAATGCTAAATTATTACCTCTATAATCAAAAGTTATTTTTTTTGCATTTCCTTGCTTTTCAAAAATTATTTTTTGTGTTTTATTTTTTGCATCAAACAAATAAACTCGCGAAGTATCAAGGCTATCTTTTGTTATTGAAATATACGATATATAGTTAGAATATTTATCATAATCATATTCGTTCACATATTTGTAAGTAACTGTATCTTTAGTTTTTGGATAATAAACACATAGTTTTGTCCCATCAGATTTAACTTTATATTGCTTGTTAATTTTTGTTGTATCTGTAGCAATTGTATCAGATTTTAAAGTATCTTTTTGGCTTTTATTTTTAATTTCTTTATTATGCAAAAACACAACAAATTCCGATTTTTTGCTTGGAATACCATAGCTTTTTATGTTAGGAAATTTAGCTGTTGTATTATCAATAAAATACATTACAAACAAACTATCTTTATATTGCTTGTCTTTCTTAATTTTTTTAAATTTTTGTAAGTGTAACGAATCGGCTTGCGGTTTTACTTTAAAAGCAATAAAATTGGAGTTTGCAGAAAATTTTTGAGAGTATCCTCTATCAAAAAAATACTTTAGGCTTTTGTCTGGGTTTTCAACAAATAAAACACCATCACCTTTTTCAGGATTTATCTGATAACTTATATATTTACCATCAAACGAAATACGAGAATACTCAAGGTTTTTCCAACTATTATAGTCCTTATGTGAAATTGGTTTTTTAGTTTGAGAAAAAACAAAAAAAGGCACTATTAATAATATTAATACTCTATAAAAATTCATGGAACTATTTTTAATTTGTTTTCAAAACTAATAAAAACTATTCTAAATTGTTATAAGTGTTAAAATTAATTTTTAATGATTAAACAATTTTATCTATATTAGAAGATTAATATTGTTAATAATAACTAATTAGTAATAAATGTGTTAGAATATATAAATGGAGAAGTAAGCGAACTTACACCAACATATTTGATAGTTGAAAACAACGGAATAGGATATTTTGTAAAAATATCGTTAAATTGCTATTCAAAAATAGGAGAAAGTAAAAATATTAAAGTATTTATTCACGAAGTAATTAGGGAAGATACCCACGATTTATATGGATTTACAGAAAAAGAAGAACGAGAAATTTATCGTAAATTAATTTCAGTATCCGGAGTTGGACCAAACACTGCACTAGTAATGATTTCATCATTATCTACATTAGAAATAATTACAGCTATATCAACAGGCGATGTTAATACAATTAAGAGTGTTAAAGGTATTGGACTTAAAACAGCACAACGAGTTATTGTAGATTTAAAAGATAAAATCGGAAATGTGTCGGAAAACATAGAATTATTCGACAACAAAGGCAATACAATTAAAGAAGAATCGTTATCTGCATTGATTATGCTAGGCTTTAATAAAAAACAAGCAGAAAAGGCTATTGATAAAATAGTAAAAGACGGAAAAGAAACAGATGTAGAGGGAGTTATTAAAGCAGCACTTAAACTTTTATAATTTTATTTTTTGAGTAAATTTTTTAAATATACATTATCTATTATACTTTTATTAGGCTTTTGGTCTATTGTTAGGCCAACTGTTGCTTCGGTATATCATAGCGACAACATACATATACCACCTATTTTACCACCCGATTCAACCGGAACGGATACTTCAAATTTAGCTTTTCCTTTTACAAACCCACTCGATAAGCCTGCAACAGAACCTGCACATGAATCACCGTTAATGATGCAAACGCCAGATAATGTTCATACGGATGTTGAATATAATCCTGAAACAAACGAATACGAAATAGTAAGAAAAGTTGGCGATACACCAATAGGAACTCCAACAAATATGAGTTTTGAAGAATACAAAAACTACGATTTTAATAAAAGTATTCGTAAGTATTGGAATCAGCGTGCAAGAAGCGAAACTTTTGAGCATAATACTTCGCTAGTTCCTCAACTACATATAGGTGGCGATGTTTTCGATAAAATTTTTGGCTCTGATGTTATTAGCATAAAACCTCAAGGTTCGGCCGAATTAATTTTTGGTATGAAAATTAACAGAACCGATAATCCTTCTTTACCCGAAAGATTGAGAAAAACCTCAACATTCGATTTTCAAGAGAAAATACAGATGAATGTTACAGGTAAAATTGGCGATAAACTTACATTAAGTGCTAATTATGATACCGAAGCAACATTCGATTTTGAAAATAAAATGAAAATTGGATACCAAGGAAAAGAAGACGAAATAATTCAAGTTATTGAGGCGGGAGATGTTACACTTCCTCTTACCGGCTCACTTATTACAGGTAGTCAAAGCCTGTTTGGATTTAAAGCCGGTTTAAAATTCGGTAACCTTACAGTTACAAGTATATTTTCTCAAGAAAAAGGACAAAAACAAGTAATTAATGTAGAAAATGGTGCTCAAACCGATGAATTTGAGATTTATGCAGCCGATTACGAAGCTAATAAACACTTCTTTTTAGCTCATTATTTTAGAGATAGGTACGATATGTCTCTTGAAAATTTACCATTAATTCAGTCAGGCATTCAAATTAAAAAAATTGAAGTTTGGGTAACAAATAAAGCAAGCAATTTCCAAAGCTCAAGAAATATTATTGCCTTTATGGATATGGGTGAATCTGACCCAACAAAAATACAGAACAACTGGGTATCTTCTAATGTTTATGCAAGTCCAAATGCTCCGGTTGATAGTTCAAATAATATTCTACGTGATTTAGATAGTGAATACGGTTCTGCAATTAGAGATATTAATAACTCATCTTTACTAAACGACCATTTTACAATAGGTTCTGATTACGAAAAAATTGAAAACGCCAGACTTTTAACACAATCTGAATACTCAGTTAATTACGAATTAGGATATATATCATTAAATTCTGCTTTAAATTCAGATGAAATACTTGGTGTTGCTTTTGAATATACATATAACGGCGAAACATTTAGAGTTGGTAACTTCTCAAATTCAGTACAAGCTCCAAATGCATTATTTGTTAAATTACTTAAAGGTACTACATTAACTCCTGCATTAAAAAACTGGGATTTAATGATGAAAAACATCTACGCTATTGGTGCATATCAGGTTGATAGAGAAAACTTTCTACTAGACGTAATGTATAAAAGTGATAAAACAGGTGCTCCTGTAAATTATCTTGATGAAGGAGACATTGAAGGAGATATATTACTTAATGTAATGGGACTTGATAAAGTTAACTCAAACCTAGACCAAGCACCTGATGGAGTTTTCGATTTTATTCCAAATGTAACAATTAAGCCACAAAATGGTAGAGTTATTTTCCCATCAGTTGAACCATTTGGCAGCTATTTAAGAAAAAAAATAACAGGAGGTAATCCATTACTTGACAATATAGCCGATAAATATGTTTATCAAGAATTATATGATTCTACTCAAACAAAAGCTCTTCAAGTAGCATCAAAAAACAAATTCTTTTTATGGGGTAATTACCAATCATCATCCGGGTCAGAAATATCGCTTAACGCATTAAATGTACCGGAAGGTTCGGTAACAGTTACTGCAAATGGTATGCAATTAAACGAAGGGGTAGATTACTCTGTTGACTATACTCTTGGTAGAGTTAAAATTCTTAACAGTGGGCTTTTAGAATCTGGAACACCTATTCAAATTTCGTTAGAAAGTCATTCATTATTTAGTATCCAAAATAAAACATTAATAGGTTCGCACTTAGATTATAAGGTTAACGATAAATTAAATCTTGGAGCAACAATAATGAACCTAACAGAGAAACCACTTACTCAAAAAGTAAACATGGGTGACGAACCTATTTCAAATACAATTTGGGGAGCTGATGCGATGTATAGAAACCAAGCACCAATTATAACAAAACTTGTTGACATGCTACCTTTTATAAGTACAAAAGCACCATCAAACGTAACATTTAGTGGCGAATTTGCTCAACTTATTCCAGGACACCCAAATGTAATTGGAGAAACAGGTACTTCTTATATCGATGATTTTGAAAGCAGCGAAACATCACTCGATATTAAATCATTTCATGCATGGCATTTAGCCAGTATTCCCCATGACAAAAGTATGTTCCCTGAGAGTGATTCAACAAAATCATTAGTATCAGGCTATAACAGAGCTAAACTTGCGTGGTACACAGTTGACCCTGTACTAACAAGAGATGAAGCGGGAACTCCACAAAATTTAAAAAATTCTGACGAAAAATATAATCATTTTGTTCGTGAGGTTTACGAACAAGAAATATTTAAAAATAAAGAAAGTCAGAACTCTATACCAACAAATATAGCCGTTTTAAACTTAGCATATTACCCCAAAGATAAAGGTGCATACAATTTTGATGCATTAGGACAACCCGGTATTTCTGCGGGTGTAAACACTGATGGTACTCTTAAAAATCCGGAATCAAGATGGGCTGGTGTACAACGTGAAATACAAAGTAGCGATTTTGAAGCATCAAACATTGAGCTTATTGAACTTTGGATGATGGACCCATATGTATACGACAATAGCCACCCTGGTGGAGATATGTATTTTAACTTAGGTAATGTTTCTGAAGATATTCTTAAAGATTCACGTAAATCTTTTGAAGATGGGTTACCTTCTACTGAAGTTATTGAAGATGTTGATACAACCGCTTGGGGTATTGTTCCTGTAAAACAATCATTAAGCAATTCTTTTGCAGGTAACGGAAGAGAGTTTCAAGATGTTGGTTACGATGGATTGAGTGATGCTAATGAAAGAACTTTCTTTTCAGATTATATAAATGAACTGGCAAGTATAGGGGTTGCAACTCCTGCTGACCCTGCTTCCGATGACTATCATCACTTTAGAGGTGATGATTATGATGCTCAAAATCTTTTAATTTTAGATAGATATAAAAACTATAACGGCTCCGAGGGTAACTCTCCTGAAGGAAATAACAACGATTACTCTACAGCTGCATCAACAATACCAAACTCTGAGGATATAAACAACGATAATACATTAAGCGAAACAGAAGCGTATTATCAATATCATATTTCATTACATCGCCAAGATATGCAAATTGGTAAAAACTTTATTACCGATATTGTTGTAGGCGAAAACGAAAAAGGCGAACAAGTAAAATGGTATCAATTTAAAATTCCTGTAAAAAATCCCGAAAAAGTTGTAGGTAATATTTCTGATTTTAAATCTATTAGATTTATGAGAATGTTCCTTAAAAACTTTAATAAAGATGTAGTTTTACGTTTTGCACGTATTGATTTAGTTCGTGAAGAATGGCGAAAATATTCAAACTCCTTACGTCAAGCATCTATTTCGCAAGCAACAGAAATTGACAATACCAATTTTAGTGTATCAGCTGTAAATATTGAAGAAAATGGTGATAAAGCTCCTGTAAATTATGTTTTACCTCCTAATATTACAAGAGTTATTGACCCAACAAACCCTCAATTACGCCAACTAAATGAGCAAGCAATGGCTGAGTATGTATGCGACTTAGAAGATGGCGATGCACGTGCTGCTTATAAAACAATGAAATTAGATGTGCGAAAGTATAAACGAATTGTTATGGACGTTCATGCTGAAGATGTTGTTGGTGGCTCATTAAAAGATAACGATTTAACTGCATTTATTAGAATAGGTAGTGATTTCTCTGATAACTACTACGAATATGAAATACCTCTAAAGGTAACTCCTGCAGGGGCTTACAGTAATGAAAGCGAATCTGACAGACTAATTGTTTGGCCAGAGGTTAACCAATTTAACTTCTTATTTGACGAATTAACACAAATTAAATTAAATAGAAATAAATTTATTAGAGAAGGTGGACAAATTGATATTACTAAAATTTATAAACAAAGAGTAGGTAGAAATACAGTTTATGTAAAAGGTAATCCAAATATTGCAAATATTAAAACAATAATGCTTGGTATTAGAAACCGTGGACAAGGCACAAATGATTTACCTGACGACGGAATGTCAAAATGCGGTGTAGTGTGGTTTAACGAATTACGTTTAACCGACTTTGACGAAAAAGGTGGTTGGGCTGCCCAAGGTAGATTACAAGTTCAACTAGCCGATTTTGGTTCGGTTTCTTTAGCAGGTTTAACTAGTACAGCAGGCTTTGGTAGTATTGAAAAACGTGTTGATGAACGTAGCATGGAAGATTTATACCAGTACGATTTATCAACAAACTTACAGTTAGGTAAATTCTTTGGCGAAAAAGCACAAGTTTCTGTTCCTATGTATGTAGGTTATTCTGAGCAATTTATTAACCCGCAATACGACCCTTTAGACCCCGATATTACTTTCGATAGAATGAAAGAATCTGATGCTATATCAGAAGAAGACAAAGCTGAACGTATTAAAATTGCACAAGATTACACAAAACGGAAAAGTATAAACTTTACTAATGTTAAAGTTAATAAACGCAGTAAAAAACCAAAACCGTATGATTTAGCAAACTTTGGCGTAAGCTATTCTTATAGTAAAATTGAACGATCAAATGTAAACGAAGAATATAATAACGAAAAAAAATACAGAGGAGCTTTTACATATAATTATAGTGCCGCACCAAAAAATTATAAACCTTTCGGAAAAATAAAAGCTTTAAGGAACAAAAATTTTAGATTATTACGCGACTTTAACTTTTATTTACTTCCTAAGCAGTTTTCATTTTTAACCGATATGAATAGACGTTATAGCGAACGTAAACTAAGAAATATTAATAGAGGTACCGGTTTTAAAATTACTCCTACATACGATAAAGATTTTATGTGGAATAGAATGTATGACCTTAAATGGGATTTTGCAAAAAGTTTAAAATTAAGTTTTAAAGCTACAAATAATGCACGAGTTGACGAACCTCAGGGGAGAGTTAACAAGGATTATGACGATTACCAAGTATGGAAAGACTCTGTAATGACTAACATTATGGATTTTGGAAGAAATACTCATTATGGTCATAATCTTAAATTAACTTATGCTCTTCCTATCAATAAAATACCTTATCTAAATTGGTTATCTGCAAACGCACAATATAGCACAACTTACGATTGGAATGCAGGCCCATTATTACGAAATAAAACTACTGACGTAATGTACAATAATTTAGGTAACGATATTAAAAACTCAAGAAATTTTAACGGTAGTAGTAGTGCAAATATGATTAATTTGTACAATAATGTGCCTTACTTAAAATATATAAATAAAAAATATAGACGTAGAGGGCGAGTAAATAAACGCAAAAAAGAAAAAGAAAAAGTTTATTATCCTGGTAAAAAAGATGCTGATATTTTTATGTCGTTTAAAAAAGATAAACCAAAATCTATAAAACATAATTTAAAAACAGTTGATGTTACCCTTAAAGTTATTGATGATAAAGGTAAAGAAGTAAAAGGTAAAACAGTAATTGTTTCGGAAAACAAAATTACTTTTGAAGCTGAAAGAGCAGTAAAAGGTGCCAAAATTAATATTGAAGGTGAAAGAGACAAAAAAGATGGTATTTTAAAACTAATTTTAGAAAATACTGTTAGCATATTAATGGGAGTAAAAAATATATCGGTTAATTATCAGTTAACCGAAGGAACTATTTTGCCAGGTTATATGAACAACACAAATGTTATGGGGTTAACCCCTGATTTTAAAGCTCCGGGACTTGGCTTTGTTTTTGGAGAACAAGATGACTATTTTGGATTACGTGCGGCAAATAATGGTTGGATTACCAAAGAAGACACACTTCTAAATAAACCATATATAATGACATCTTCAAAAACATTTAGCGTTAGAAGTACTATTGAGCCAATAAAAGGAATGAAGATTGATTTAAACGCAAACAGAACTTTTGCCGTTAGTTCTACCCGCTATATAAATTATAATTATTATGGAAATAATGAATATACATATAACAACGAAATAAGGAATGGTAATTTTACTATGTCATTTAATACTTGGAATACCGCTTTCCAAAGTACTGACGATAAATACAACTCAAAAGCTTTTGAAGATTTTAAATCAAACAGATTAATAATTGCTAACAGACTAGCAGAGCAAAGACGCGGAATAATGGGATATAATCCTGATTTAAATAGAGATGCTGACGGTTACCCTGATGGTTACGGAAAACTTTCGCAAGATGTAATTATGCCGTCATTTTTAGCAGCATACTCAGGAAGCGATGCAACAAAATCTGATGTAAGTAAATTCCCAAGTATTTGGAAAATACGACCTAATTGGAGGATTTCTTACGATGGAATATCAAGAATAAAGTTTGTTAAACAGTACTTTAAAAAGATTACATTAAACCACTCTTATCGCTCATCATATAATATTACATCATTTCAATCGGATACCAGATTCGATGCAATACCCGGCAACGATGGTTTTACAGAAATTAGAGACGAGTTAAATAATAATAACTTCATTCCTCAATACGAAATAGGAGCTGTTTCAATAACAGAATCGTTCAGTCCGCTTATTAATATTGATATGTCGTGGAAAAATAGTTTTTCAACAAAACTTGAGATAAAGAAAAACCGTAACCTAACATATAGCTTTGCAAACAACCAACTTACAGAGCTAAAAGGAAACGAATATATAATTGGAATGGGATACAGAATTCCTAAGGTTAAATTTAAAATTGGTAAAAATGATATGGAGTCAGACCTTGATTTACGTGGCGATGTATCTGTTAGAGATAATTACACAATAATTAGAAAGTTAGAGGAAGGTTTTAATCAAATAACTTCAGGAGCTCAAATTATAACAATTAAGTTTTCTGCCGACTATAGATTGGGAAAACGTCTAAATCTTCGTTTGTTTTACGATAGAATTGTAAATAAACCGAAAATATCGAGAACTTTCCCTACAAAAAACACTAATTTTGGTTTAAGTTTACGTTTTTCACTTAACGGTTAATAAAATATGATTAATGATATAATATACTGGAATGTTGACCCAACAATTATTAATTTAACCGATTCGCTACCATTAAAATATTATGGGCTACTATGGGCAATAGGTTTAATGGCGGCTTTTGCCGTTGTTAAACGTATTTATAAAAAAGAAGGTATTCCTATAGAAAACCTCGAAAATTTATCAGTTTATGTTTTTATTGGTGCTTTTTTGGGAGCCAGATTAGGGCATTGTTTTTTTTATGAACCTGCATATTATTTTAGTCATCCCTTAGAAATTTTATTGCCTATAACTTTCGTTGACGGCTCAATAAAATTTATTGGATTTCAGGGACTTGCCAGCCATGGAGGCACATTAGGAATACTTATAGCAATAATTATTTACGGCAAAAAAACTAAAACAAATATTCTTTGGATACTTGATAGAGTTGCAATAGCTTCAGCTATTACAGCAATGTTTATTCGTATTGGTAATTTAATGAATTCTGAAATATATGGAAAACCAACTAACGGTGATTGGGGCGTTGTTTTTCAACGCGATGATATGATTCCACGCCACCCTACACAAGTTTACGAAGCATTTTCTTATTTGGTAATATTTATAATACTATCGCTTGTGCATAACTCCAAGAAAATTAAAAAACACAATGGTTTAATTGTTGGCTTATTATTTATTCTATTATTCACTGCCAGATTTATTATTGAGTATTTTAAAGAAAATCAAGAGCATTTTGAAGAAACAATGATAATAAATATGGGACAAATACTTAGTATTCCGTTTATTATTGCAGGATTTATTCTAGTTTTTTGGAAAAAGAAAATCCCCAATTAAATTGAGGATTCTTTATCTTAAATTGTTATCTTAATGTGCTTGAAACACTACTCAACTTCTACAGCAAGCTCTTCGCTTTGCCATAAACCGTGTTTTGTACAAAATGCCATTGAAATAAGTTTCATATTCTTTTTTGGTACAATATAAAAATCCACTTCTAAATTTTCAGCTTGACTACCCATAGCTCCTGCAGTAAAATTAGCTTGAGCTAACATATTTTCACCGTCCCATAATTGTACCCATGCAATATAATGGTCAAAATCATCTGGATGTTTGTATTCGTCACCAACTTTTACTTTTACTTTAAATTTCTCGCCAGCTTTTGCCTTTGCATCTGCAAATAAAAATGCAGAGTGGCGGTCAATATAATCTTTCTTTGCTTCTCTGTCTATTGTTGAAATATCAACGTACCTGTTAATCTTCATAGTTATTTAGATTTTAATTATTAAATTATTTGATACAAATATAGCGTTTATTTAGACTTATTCCAAATAAATTGACATTAATTTTAGTTAAACTGTGAAATAATTTTGAATAACCGCTTTACCGACCCTTGCAAGACTTTTTTGTTTTCAAAAACCTTCAAAATTTCTTTTGATGATGAATAGTAATTTTTATTTAAGCATTCGATTAACGAATTCTTATCGTCCATATCATTTATTTAGCTCAGTAAGATAGTGTATTCAACTCAAATATAGTTATTTACGAGCTATATTTATTTCTTAAATGAGTTACAACATAACAATAAAAATATTAATTTGATATTTTAAACCAAATTCATTAAATTTGATAACAAAACATAAAATTATGAAAACCTTAATAACATTTTTTACATTATCATTAATTTCAATAAATATATTTTCACAAGTTTTAAATTATTCGTTTAACGATTCTACTATAACAACTTGTTCAACTACTATATTCGATAGCGGAAACACATCAAATAACTACCAGAATAATGAAGACTATTTTGTAACTTTTCAATCATCAAATGGAGATTGTTTAGAGTTATCATTTTTAAGTTTTGATACAGAATACCCTTATGATTATTTAAATATTTATGATGGAGATAGCGTTGGTAGTCTTTTGCTTGCATCGTTATCAGGAAATAATTTACCTGCAAATATTTATTCATCTGGCACATCTATTACTTTGCATTTTCATACAGATGGTTCAGTTACATATTCAGGGTTTGAAATAAATATAAATTGTACCGGAAACTGTTACACCCCACCTCCTCCACCAACAAATAATGACCCTTGCAATGCTTTGTTACTTAATGCAGATACAATATGCAATAACACTTTAGCAACTACATACGGAGCAACAACATCATTAATTGATACACCAAGTTGTGCACTTAATTATCACGGTAATGATGTTTGGTTTAAAGTTGTTATTCCCGATAATGAGTCGATAAAAATAAAACTATCGTCTGAATATCCCGGAATTACAGATGCAGGAATGGCGTTATACACAGGTGATAATTGTAATAGCTTAACTGAGTATTCTTGTAATGAACAGTATAGTGGTTATCAAGAGCAATACGTAAATTATCTATCAGAAGCTGGAGATACTATTTGGATAAGGGTGTGGAGTAAAAGCGTATTAGAACAAGGTAGTTTTAATATTTGTGCTTTAAAAGTTGATTCATATCTTGTTGCAAGTCCTACTGTTTATACAGTTGATTATTTGGTAAATAATCTTTTAGGCTCAAATTGCATATCAATTGACAGCGCGAACTATAATGGAGATAGTAGTGCTATAGGATATTTTACAGATGGTTATATTATTGGTTTTCAAAGTGGAATTATTTTAGGAAATGGACCAATAGTAACAGTAACAGGTAATAATGCTATTTCAGATAACCTTAATTATACAAACACAGACACTAATACAATTGCTGATTTAACTGAAATATCACAATCTAATGGTAGCAGTTTAAATCTTTCCGATTTATCTGTATTAGATTTTTATTTTAAACCAAGTTTTAGCTCTATTTCATTCAATTTTGTTTTTGCCTCTGAAGAATATAATGCTTTTGAATGCACAGCTTTTAATGATATATTTGCCTTATTTATAAGCGGTTCTAATATTTCCGGAGCATTTTCTGAAAATTCTATAAACTTGGCTGTTGTACCCGGCACAGCATCACCTATAACAGTATCAACAATAAATGGTCCCGGTGGAATTGCTAATTGCGGAGCAGCACAAAACGAGCAATACTATATCGATCACCCTCTATCCAATAATGAGCTGAATGCAAGAGGTTATACTGTACCATTAACTGCAACTGCAAATAATTTAATCCCTAACGAAATGTATCATATAAGAATAGCTATTGCTGATGCCGGAGATGCTAGTTTAAATTCGTTTGTATTTATAAAAGAACACAGTTTTATTACATATGGCAACAATAATTGTTTAAATATTTTACAACAACCTCAAGATACTTCATATACATTAAATGTTGAAATTGAAAACCCATCAGGAAATGAAACGTACCAATGGTTTTTTAACGGTTCGTTAATCGTTGACACAGGCAGTTACTCGGGCACAACAACTAATCAAATGACAATAAACCAAATTATACCAAGTTATAGTGGTAATTATTATTGCCTTATTACTGATTCTTGTTGTAGTGCAGTATCAAACACAGTATATTTAGATATCAATACAGGACAAAAAAATATATCAAATCAAAATATTTCAATTTATCCAAATCCAACAAACGGATTGTTAAAAATAGAAACAGATAAAGAATATCAAATAATTATTACTAATGTTTCCGGTAAAAAAATAATCAATAAGCAGATAAATAAAAAAGCAACAATAAATTTATCGGATAACAAAAGTGGAATTTATTTCATAAAATTTATTTCTAAAAACAATACATTCGTACGAAAAATTATTTTAGAATAAACAAATCTATACCTTTGCAATGTGAATAAAGAAATTTTAAACCTTGCAATACCAAATATTATTACAAACATTACCATTCCGTTACTCGGATTGGTTGATATTGCTTTGCTTGGACATTTAACATCGCCTGTATATTTAGCAGCAGTAGCTCTCGGAAGCATGATTTTTAATATTTTGTATTGGGGTATGAATTTTATACGTATGAGCACTACAGGATTTACATCGCAAGCTTATGGAGCAAAAAACAATGAAGAAATTGCATATAATTTAAATAGAGCTATAATTTTAGGTATAATAATAGGAATAATAATTATTTCGCTACAAGTTGTAATAAATAATATAAGTTTTTCAATATTATCAGCTGAAGTAGAAACCGAAAAATTTGCATCTAAATATTTTTTAATTAGAATTTGGGCAGCTCCTGCCTCATTAGCTTTATACGGATTTTACGGTTGGTTCATTGGTATGCAAAATTCAAAATACCCATTAATAATTGCAGTCTCAATAAATATAATAAACATAATAATTAGTTATGTTTTAATATATCATTTCAAAATGAACTCTAATGGTGCTGCTATTGGAACTGTAATAGCTCAATATTCCGGAGTATTAATAAGTGTAATATTATTACAAATAAAATACAAAAAGTATATAAAATTAGATTATCTTTTTGCAAGTTTTAAAAAATCAACTTTTTCAGAATTATTTAAAGTTAATGCCAATATTTTTATTCGTACACTTGGTATAATGTTAGTTATGACTTTTTTCACAGCTATTTCGGCAAACAAAAGCACTTTAATATTAGATGCAAATACAGTTTTGTTTCAATTCTTTATTTTCTTTTCATATTATATCGATGGCTTTGCATACGCAACCGAATCGCTTACAGGCAAATACAAAGGCAGAAAAGACAAGAACAGCTTAATAAAAATTATAAAAAAAATATTTTTATGGAGCTTATATTCAAGTATCGTATTTTCAATAATATATATATTTTTAGGTAAATATATTATACAAATATTAACATCTCAACCTGAAATAATTGATTATGCAAGTAAGTACTTTTTTTGGGTTTTGATTATCCCAATAATTAGTTTTTCTGCATTTATATGGGATGGCGTTTTTGTTGGAATTACTGCATCAAAAGAAATGCGAAATTCAATGCTAATAGCATCGTTACTTGTATTCTTCCCTGTATATTTTTTATTAGAAAACAAAATTGGCAACAATGCTTTGTGGCTTGCAATGATATTATTTTTATTTTCTCGTGGGTTAATTCAAACTTTTCAGTTTAAAAAACTCTTTAAAAATTTATGATTTTGGCACCTTATTAAGCCCCTATAAAAATAAAAAACCCCTAACTGCAATGCAATCAGAGGTTTATATTCTAACATTGTGGTGCTACCAAGAATCGAACTAGGGACACATGGATTTTCAGTCCATTGCTCTACCAACTGAGCTATAGCACCGAGCTGTCGTTAGCGAGTGCAAATGTAAAACATTTTTTTTAATCTCAAAAAAATAATTTACCTTTTAATGCTAATATTTTTTTAATAACTGATATAATGCGAAATACAAAATAAAATAATCATTAAAATTAAATATTTATTCCAATAATTTACAAAATATGAAGCAATACAAAGTGTTTATTTACGTTTTTTATATCTTTAATGAAATTTTATGTAAAACATTTTGAAATATATAATTGTTGTAATATTTATTAATCTTTCGTTTATTAGTCTTTCACAGAACCTAATAAACAATATTACTAAAACAATTAACATAAAAAACGATACAACAATTCTTGACTCGTTAAGTATATCGCAAAACGGATTTTCAATTTCTAGCATAGGAGGTGTTAAACTTGATACAAATTTATATAAAATAGATTATGCAAAATCATTATTAATTATTGACAACCAGCTGAAAAACCAAAAAGTTATAGTTAAATACAAAACATTTCCAATAAATTTTAACAAAGTATATTTACATAAAAACTACGACCAAGTAACTAAAGCCGCCTTGTATAACAAACCTATAACTTACACTCAGTTTTACACAAATAAAAGTAACGATGATTTTTTTGGTGCAGGAGAGTTAAATAAAAGCGGTAGTATTTCGCGTGGAGTTACAGTGGGTAACAACCAAAATGCAGTTGTAAACTCTAGTTTAAACTTACAAATGTCTGGTAAAATAAGCGAAAACATCAGCATACTAGCAGCCATTACCGATGATAATATTCCTATTCAGCCAGACGGAAGCTCGCAACAAATTCGCGAATTTGATAAAATATACATTTCACTTTTTGATAAAAATAACAAACTTACTGTTGGCGATTTTCAGATACAAAAACCGATAGGTTACTTTATGAATTTTAACAAAAAACTACAAGGTGCATCGTTTGAAACTAATGTACACTTAAAAAAGAACCGACTTTTTAAATCGTCTATTAGCGGGGCATTGGCAAAAGGCAAATATAACAGAATGCAACTTATAGCTATAGAAGGAAATCATGGACCTTATCGCCTGCAAGGTGCTGAAAACGAAATGTATATTATTGTACTTTCAGGTACCGAAAAAGTGTATATAGATGGGCATTTATTAACACGAGGACAACAAAACGATTATATTATAAATTACAATACCGGCGAAATTACATTTACACCAAAGCAACCAATTACAAAAGATAAAAGAATAATTATTGAGTTTGAGTATTCTGACAAAAACTATGCACGGTTTACAGTATTTAACAGCAACGAATACCATACAAAAAATGCAAATTTATATTTGAATATTTTTTCTGAATCAGACAGTAAAAACCAACCAATTAACCAAACATTAAACGACAATGAAAAACTTATATTATCTCAAATTGGCGACAGCTTACAAAATGCAGTTGTATATAATATTGATAGTGTTGGCTTTAATGACGAGGAAGTGTTGTATAAAAAAATTGATAGTTTAGGTTACTCAAATATTTATGTTTATTCTACAAATTCTGACAGTGCTGTGTACCGATTAGGATTTAGTTATGTAGGCAAAAACAATGGTAACTATATTAAAACTACTACAGCTACAAACGGAAAAGTATTTAAATGGATAGTTCCAATAAGTGGTACGCCTCAAGGAGATTATGAGCCAGTTCGTGTGCTAATTACACCTAAAAAAACACAGATGGCAAGTTTTGGCGGTAATGTAAATATTACAAAAACATTTTCATCGAGCTTTGAATTTGCTGTAAGTAGTCGCGATTTAAACACATTTTCCAATATTGACAACAGCAATAATGATGGTTACGCACTAAAGTTCGGTTTACAAAAAGTTAATTATTTTACCGATACTACAGCAAAAATAACAACAAGCATAAATTACAGTTATATTCAAGATAAATTTTCGGCTATAGAGCGATTTAAAACAACAGAATTTAATCGCGATTGGAACATCAATAATATTAATCTAACCCAAGAAGAACAGCAAATAGGAATGCAAATAAATTTCAGCAAAATAAAATTAGGAAATATTATATACAATCTCGATTTTATGAATAAAAACACCGATTACAACGGTTTACGTAATGGTATCTCATCTCATATAGATAAAAAAGCATTTGTGTTCGACTTTAATGGGAGCTTTCTAAAATCTGAAAGTTTACATGATACTTACAAGTTTTTACGATATTATACTACTATTGCAAAAAAGTTTAAATTACTTACTATAGGAGCACATATTGAGCAGGAGCAAAACATACAAAAACGCGACACTTTAGTAAATTTACTACCTACTTCGTTTAATTATTTGCAGTGGGAAGTTTTTGCTAATAATACCGATACTACAAATAATAAATTTTTTACAAAATATATTCATCGCGACGATTATTTACCGCTAAACAACAGTTTAAACTTAACCACACAAAGCGATGATATACAGGCAGGAGCAAACTTTTTTAAAAATAGAAAAAATATTCTTAAAACACTATTAAACATAAGGAAACTAAATATTGTTGATAGTAATTTAACTGCTCATAGAGCCGAAAATTCGTTAACTGCTCGCATTGAACATACCGCACGCATACTTAAAGGGGTTATTGTTTCTACAATTTTTTACGAAACAGGAACAGGTTTAGAAGAAAAGCGAGAGTATTCATACTTAAAGGTTCCTGCCGGACAAGGTATTTATGTTTGGATAGACCATAACGATAACGGAATTAAAGAACTTGATGAATTTGAAATTGCCGTATTTGCAGATGAAGCAGAATATATTAGAATTTACACTCCATCAAACGAATTTATTAAAGTTTTTACGAATCAGATAAGCCATACAATTAATATAAATCCGAAAAGAAAATGGTTTAATAAAGATGGTGTACGTGGCTTTATTGCAAGATTTAACGATATGCTTGCATATAAATTTAATAACAAAAGTACACTTGCCGATTTTCCTAATAGTATAAACCCATTTTATACCACTACCGATAGCACTATGATAAGTATTAGCAACTCTGTTAGAAACACTCTTTCGTTTAACAAAACTGCAACTGTTTGGGGTATCGACTACATTTTCAACAATTTAAATAACAGATTACTAAGCGTAAACGGATTAGATTCAAGATTTTTAAACTCAAACGGACTACGATTAAGACTAAGCCCAATAAATACAATTAGCTTGATAAATTTATTCACACTTGGACTTAAAAATTTCAATTCTCAGTATTTCACATCAAAAAATTATAATATAAATTATTATGAAAATAAAGCGGAACTTGCATATCAGCCAAATGTAAAATTTAGAATTAGTGCATTGTATAACTACTCAGACAAGCAAAATACAATAGGCACAGAAAAAGCACAAACCAACAATTTTGGTTTAGAATTTAGATTTAATGCAGTAAATAAAGGGAATTTAACAGCTAAAGTAAATATTATTAAAATAAAATATAACAAAACAAATAGCACTCCTATTGCTTACGAAATGTTGCAAGGTTTATACCCTGGAGATAATGCAACTTGGACACTAATGTATCAACGAAATTTGAATAGTTATTTGCAACTAAACTTAAATTACTCAGGTAGATATTCTGAAGATATTCCAATAGTACATACCGGTAATGTGCAATTGCGTGCGTTTTTTTAGAAAAAAATTAATCTAACTTTAAAACAGCGAGGAAAGCATTTTGAGGAACCTCAACATTACCAACCTGTTTCATTCGTTTTTTACCTTTTTTCTGTTTTTCCAACAGCTTACGTTTACGAGTAATATCGCCACCATAACACTTAGCAGTTACATCTTTACGGACTGCTTTTACTGTTTCTCGCGAAATAATTTTAGACCCAATTGCTGCTTGTATAGCAATATCGAATTGCTGTCGAGGAATTAAATCTTTAAGTTTTTCACAAATCTTTTTTCCGAAAGACTGTGCATTATCTACATGAATTAATGTAGAAAGAGCATCAACCGACTCACCATTTAAAAGAATATCTAACTTAACAAGTTTTGCTTGTACAAAACCATCTAAATAATAATCGAACGAAGCATAACCCTTTGATATACTTTTTAATCTATCGTAAAAATCGAAAACAATTTCGGCTAATGGCAATATAAAATTAAGCTCTACCCTATTTCCTGTTGTATAATTTTGGCTCAATAAAGTACCACGTTTGTTAAGGCAAAGTGTCATTATAGGACCAACATAAGTAACATCTGTAATTATCTGTGACTTAATTAACGGTTCTTCAATTTTGTCAATTAAAGTTAAATCGGGTAAACCTGATGGATTATGAATATCTAAAGTTTCACCTTTTTTTGTATGAACAATATATTGCACGTTTGGCACGGTTGTGATAACATTCATATCAAATTCTCTATCGAGGCGTTCTTGAATTATTTCCATATGTAATAACCCTAAAAAACCACAACGAAAGCCAAAACCAAGAGCCATCGACGATTCCGGTACAAATGTAAGTGAGGCATCGTTTAACTGTAGTTTTTCTAAAGAAGCTCGCAAGTCTTCATAATCTTCAGCATCAATAGGATAAACACCTGCGAAAACCATAGGCTTCACTTCTTCAAAACCGTCAATTTCCTTTTCACAAGGATTATCAACAGTAGTAATCGTATCGCCAACATTTACTTCTTTCGATGTTTTTATTCCGGAAATAATATAACCAACATCTCCTGTTTTTAATACCTTACGAGGCTCTTGCTTTAATCGTAAAACGCCTATTTCTTCGGCTAAATACTCCTTATCGGTATGAAAGAACTTAACTTTATCACCTTTTTTTATTTCACCATTTACAACTTTAATATAACCTTCAATACCTCTGTATGAATTAAATACAGAATCAAATACTAAACATTGTAATGGTGCATTTGGGTCGCCAACAGGGTGCGGAATTTTTTCAATTGTATGTTTAAGAATTTCCTCTACCCCCAAACCTGTTTTTCCACTTGCTCTAATTATATCATCTCTATCACAACCTATTAAATCAATAATTTGATCTTCAACCTCATCTGGCATTGCATTATCCAAATCCATTTTATTCATTATAGGAATAATTTCCAAATCATTCTCAATAGCTAAATATAAATTTGAAATTGTTTGTGCCTGAATACCTTGAGTAGCATCAACAATTAATAAGGCACCTTCGCATGCGGCAATTGAACGCGATACTTCGTAAGAAAAATCAACATGACCGGGTGTGTCAATTAAATTTAGAACATAATTCTTATCCTTATATTTATAGTCCATTTGTATGGCATGGCTTTTAATAGTAATACCACGCTCACGCTCTAAATCCATATCATCTAATACTTGAGCTTGCGAATCTCTATCAGATACAGTTCCTGTATATTCTAAAAGTCGGTCAGCCAAAGTACTTTTCCCATGGTCAATATGTGCTATTATACAAAAATTACGTATGTTCTCCATTATTTTTTTGTGTCAAAAATGTGTTTATAAAAATAAATTTTTCAAATAAAATATCAAATAATAATTTCTTCGTTTTTAGAATCGAAAAAATGATACTCTAAAAAATTATATTTTGTACTACTTTCTACTTTAATTTTTCGCTTAAATGTTTTGTTCCAACGCTTTCTTATACTATTAAAAAAACCTTTATTAATATAGGCTTCAACGTATGGATGTACTTTTAGTGTAATTTCTTTATGGTTAGTTTTTGAAACAATATATGCAATATAATTTTCAAGCTCATCAACAAAAATAATACTCGACTGAACTTTACCAGAACCTTTACAAACAGGACAAGTTTCGCTTGTTTTTATGTCAATTTCAGGGCGAAACCGCTCTCTAGTAATTTGCATTAAACCAAACTTACTTAACTGCAAAACATGACTTTTAGCTCTATCGTCTTTTAAATTTTCTTTCATACGCTCATAAAGCTGTTTTTTGTGTTCAGCTTGTAGCATATCAATAAAATCTATAACAATTATACCGCCCATATCGCGCAATCGTAACTGTCGAGCAATTTCGTCGGCTGCAATTAAATTAACTTCAGTTGCATTTGTCTCTTGGTCGTTTCCCTTTTTAGTTCTATTACCACTATTAACATCAATAACATGCAATGCCTCAGTATGTTCTATAACCAAATAGGTTCCGTTTTTCATTATTACGGTTTTCCCAAAAGCACCTTTTATTTGCTTTTCAATTCCAAAATGTTCAAAAATTGGTTCTGTTTTGGTATAATGATTTACAATATTTGCTTTTTCAGGAGCTATACTAGTAATATAATCTTTAATTTCTGTAAAAGTTGTTTTATCGTTTATATAAATATTATTAAACGATGGGTTTAACAAGTCTCGTAATATTGTTGTGGTTCTATTTAACTCACCAATTAATAGTTGAGAATTTGATTTTTCTCGAACAAAATTAATAAACGCATTTTCCCATTTTTCTATTAAACCTCTAAGCTCGTTATCTAACTCTGCAATTTTTTTTCCCTCTGCAACTGTTCTAATTATTACACCATAATTATTAGGTTTTACGCTGGCAATTAACTTTTTCAAGCGAGTTTTCTCTTCGAAATTTCTAATTTTTTGAGAAACTGAAACTTTATTAGAAAATGGTAACAACACAATAGATCTACCGGCAATTGATATTTCTGCAGATAATCTTGGTCCCTTAGTAGAAATTGGTTCTTTTGCTATTTGTACAATTATATCTTGTCCTGATTGTAAAACATCAGTAATTTTTCCTTTTTTGTCAATATCAGGCTGTATTTTAAATTTAGAAATATCAATTGTTTGATTATTACTAGATTTTACGGCTTGATAAAAATTATTTAAAGATTTAAATTTTGGTCCTAAATCAAGATAATGAAGAAATGCATCTTTTTCGTATCCTATATCAACAAATGCAGCATTTAAGGCTGGCATAAGTTTTTTTACTTTTCCTATATAAATATCTCCAACCGAAAATTTTAAACTATTTTTATCTTTATTTAATTCAACAAGTTTTTTGTCTTTTAATAAAGCTATTTGTATTTCAGATGGAGCAATATCTATTATCAACTCTGTATTCATAAAACTTTTGTCTTATTATTTTTAAACAATACAATACCGGTTACTATAAATTATAGCATTAATATATGGTATTTGTAAAATGGTTTTAAGGATGATAATAGAAAATAAACCTACAACACTTTTAGCATTGTAGGTTTACTGATAATAATTTGAAAAATTACTTACAAACTATTTCTTTTTCTTATGCCTATTCTTTCTCAAACGTTTCTTACGTTTGTGAGTAGCCATCTTATGTCTCTTTCTCTTCTTACCACTTGGCATAATAAAAAATTTAAATTGTTAATATTTGAATTATTAAGCTTTCACATTATCTTTTACTTTACCTACGAAAGTTTTTGCAGGTTTAAAAGCAGGGATAAAATGCTCAGGTATAATAATAGTTTCGTTCTTAGAAATATTTCTTGCAGTCTTTTCGGCACGTTTTTTTACAATAAAGCTACCAAACCCTCTTAAGTATACGTTATTACCTTCTGATAAAGAATCTTTTACACCTTCCATGAAAGCCTCTACTGTCTTTTGTACTTGAGTTTTTTCTATTCCTGTATTTTTAGAAATCTCGTTTACGATGTCAGCCTTTGTCATTTTACTAAAATTTATATTATTAATATTTTATTTATCGGTGCAAAAGTATATTTTTTTTAGTTTATAAAAAACATATTTTCACTAATATTAATCAAAATGTGTTAATTTATATTAATAATCAGCTATTTACAACCATTATTTTTTTTACAATTTACACTTGTTGTATATATTAATACATTATTTTTCAGTCAATTAACGTAGAAATGCTAATTTTTATAACCGCCTATATTATAACACAATTAAATTTGTTTTGTAATACACATAATATAATTTTGCACAAAAATTACAAAATGGTAAAAAGAAAAATAGATCCTAATAAGCCCAAAATAAAACTCCCAATAGGGCAATCATATATACAAGTTAAAAACCTTGTTCACAAAAATAAATTAAACACTATATGCGAAAGTGGCAACTGCCCTAATATGCACGAATGCTGGGGTGCAGGAACAGCCACATTTTTAATTCTCGGAGATATATGTACCCGTTCTTGTAGGTTTTGCTCAGTAAAAACAGGAAAACCCTATTCTCCGGATTTAAACGAACCTAAAAAAATTGCAGAGTCGGTAAAATTAATGAATCTTAAACATTGTGTGATTACTTCTGTAGATAGAGACGATTTAGCTGATGGAGGTTCAAATATCTGGGCAGAAACAATAAACGAAATAAAAAAGTTAAACCCGAATACTACAATAGAAACTCTAATTCCCGACTTTAAGGGCAATTTTACACTTTTACAAACTGTTATTAATGCAAAACCTAATGTTATTTCACATAACTTAGAAACAGTAAAACGATTAACAAAGCAAATAAGGGTGCAAGCTAAATACGATAGAAGCTTATCGGTTTTAAAATATATCGCTGAACAAGGAATAACTGCAAAATCAGGCATAATGCTTGGTTTAGGCGAAACAAACGAAGAAATATACGACACAATGGACGACTTATTAAAAAACAATGTTTCAATAATTACTATTGGGCAGTACTTACAACCAACAAAAGATAATATTCCTGTTCAAAAATATTATTCAGAAGATGAATTTAAGGCATTGGCAAAAATTGGAAAAAATAAGGGATTTAAATTTATTGAATCATCATCTCTTGTAAGGTCATCATATCACGCAGAAAAACACGTGTAAAATATAGACTATCAGGCAGTTTAAATTTTTGTTAAACTTTGTTAAAAAAAATTTTTTTTAATACTAATTAATGCTTATTTTGGTCAGTCAAAGTTTTAATATTTCTATAAAAGAAAAATAAAGTATATATATATGAAAATGAAACGTTTACTTACGAATTTTGGAATTGCAGTTACTGTAGCCGTTGTCAGTTTAGTGTTTTTAAACGCTAAAAGTACTCAGAATTATGTACCTAGAGACATAAATTCTAACGATGCTAATGGTATGAAGGAGTGGTTTAAGTCTAGAAGAGCAGATTATAACACTGGTAAAATTGATTATAACTACGTAAAAGAAGTTGAAAAACAAGTTTTAGCTCAAAGAAATGCTAAACATACAAACGATTTTGAACTTAAATGGCAAGAGTCAGGTCCTGATAAAGTAGGAGGTAGAACTCGTGCTATTCTTGTAGATAAAAATAATAATCAAAACATATATGCAGGTTCGGTTTCCGGAGGTTTATGGAAAAGTACAAACGGAGCTCAAACTTGGTTTAAAATTAATGATAAAGAAACTAACTTATCAGTAAGCTCTATATGCCAAACAGATAATGGCAACATATATTACGGGACCGGCGAACAAGTTGGTACAGGTTATATTGGTAATGGTATTTACAAATCAACTGATGGAATAAACTTTACTAATATACCTAGCACTTCCAATTTCTCTTTTGTGTATAAACTTGTTGCTCACAACAATACCATTTACGCTTCAACAAACAAGGGCTTATATAAATCTACAGATGGCGATACCTGGACAGTTTTAAAATCAACAACATATTTACCTAACGATTTCAAACGTATTGATGATGTTGCTATTAGCAACGATGGTATATTGTATGCTTCTGTTAAAGGAAAAATATACAAATCAACTGACGGAGGTAGCACATTAAATATTATTGACAGTATACCTACATCAAATGCTTGGAATGTAAAAATCGATATAGCTCCAAGCAATTCAAATTATGTTTATTGTAGCGTTGTTTATATGTCTTTCAACAATCCTTTCGGTAGTGGATACCAAGATTTTAATATATACAGAACTACTGACGGAGGAATAAATTGGACATCAATAAGGGGTGAGTACACAGCAAGCTTCCAGCCATTTAAAAAACAAGGGTCATATAATCACGTAATTAAAGTATTCCCTAAAAATGAGAATAAAATACTTTTGGGTGGCGTTGATTCTTATAGTTGGGATGATGGATATGGGTGGCAACAAATTAGCTACTGGATAGGGGACCAAGGTATTAATTCGGAATCTTATTATATGCATGCAGACCAACATACAATATTATTTGACCCTGAATATAACGGAACAACAAACAGAAAAATTTATTTTGGTAATGATGGAGGTATATTTATATCAAAAAATGATGCAAGTACTTTCACCTCTTATAATTTAAAATATAATGTTACACAGTTTTATACAGTAGCAGCAGGACCAAAAGGAAAGTGGGTTGCCGGTGCACAAGACAATGGAACACAATATAACTCACTTGAAGGTTCAAACAAATTAAGAACATCTGAAGTTTCCGGTGGTGATGGCTTTGGCTGTGCAATTCCAATGTTAAGCGAAAAGTTAAAATTTGTATCATTGTATTATGGAAAAATTTACAGAATTACAGAGTCAGGAGAAAAGCAATCAATATCTGTTACAGGCGAAGACGCAGATTTTGTAACAAATATTGCTCTATGGGAAAGTATGTACGATGAAACAAGTATTGATTCAGTTATTTTTGTTGTAGAAGATAAAGGTTTGCATGTAGGAGATACTGTAATAGCAAGAAGTAATCAAGGAAGACGACCTTTACCATATATTCTAACAGCTGAAGATTCAATAGCTACAGGAGATACAATTTTCCCTCTTGATTTTGAAATTAAGGTTTGGGATACATATCAATCATTATTTGCTTATCCAACACATAATGGTATATTTATTTCTACAAGAGCATTAAATTTAAGTACTGCAGCTATCTACTTCGATAAAGTAAGTGATGTTGCTGGATCATCGTCAAATGCTCAAAATTTAGTATTTAGTAAAGATGGAAATACAATATTTTATTCTTTAGGGAATAAAGTATATAAAACAACCAATTTGTTAAATTCAAGAAAAGCTAAAACTGAAGCTGTAGACCCTGGCGTTACTGTTATTGATATAAATAAAGTTGTTACTCAACAAATAGGTGCTTTCCCTGGTACAGTTACATCAATTGCAACTGACCCTGAAGTTTCAAACAACTTAATTGTTACTTTAGGTGGATATAATACAGGAGCACATATATATTATTCAACCAATGCAGCAACAACAGTATCAGAAAATTTAACTGACAACTTTATTGATGTAACAGGCAACTTACCGGGTATTCCTGTTTACTCTTCATTAATAGCTTGGAACAGCTCTAACAGAGTTGTTATAGGTACAGAGTATGGCATTTACTCTACTGATGCAATAACCGATGGCGCAAATACTCTTTGGGTAGTACAAGACAACGGTTTACCAAACGTTTCGGTTACAGGTCTTTTCCAACAAACATTTAAAAACGAATGGGAAAACGGTGTAACTAATCATGGTTATATTTATGCTGCTACTTTTGGTAGAGGTGTATTTATTTCAAAATCTAATGCAGGCCCTGTTGGAATTGATGAACTTACTTCATCTAAAGATAATAATGCAATTAATATTGTTTTATATCCTAACCCAACCAGTGATATTGCAAATATTAAGTTAAACCTTAATAAACGTTCAAATATTAATGTTGAGATTTATAGTATTACAGGCAAAAAAGTATTTGCTAATAACTATAATGGTATTGAAGGAAACAACAATATTACTTTAAATACAAATACATTTAATGCAGGTACTTACTTTGTAAAAGTTAGTACTATTACTTCTAACGAAGTAGTTAAAATGATTGTTAAATAAAATCATTCTAAATAAAATTTTAAAAAGCCGTTCAATTGAACGGCTTTTTTTATACCTTTGTATCAAAATATTTTATAATGCAAGCATTTTATCTTTCAATAATATTAATGGGCTTTGTTACATTCTTACTAGCAATAAGGATAATTATAAGTAAGCTCTTCTTTAATAAACAGGTTAAGTTTATTAACACCTCTATTAGTAGTAATCCAAACATGAAAAAACTAGGAATAAGTTGTGCAAAACATGATGAGATGAAGTGCTACACACGTTCTAAAAACGGATTAGAAAACAAAGCTGCGGGTAGCAGTTGCGGTTGCGGATAAAATTACACATTAATTAGAGCCTGCTGATTTTCTAATGAGCACAATTTATGAAGTAATATTTATTGCCATATAATATTACAATCCAAAACGAGCAGTAGGAACAATATCTTGCCCAACAAAATCTTTATCTAGATATTTAAAATACCCGACAATTGCAATCATAGCAGCATTATCGGTAGTAAAACCAAAAGAAGGAATAAACAAGTTTAGTTTATGCTTTTTTGCCATTATGGTCATTTGTTTTTGTAATTCAGAGTTAGCAGACACACCACCGGCAACAGCAATTTCTTTTATTCCTGTTTGTTTAACAGCTTTATACAGTTTATCTAAAAGAATTTCAATAATTGTATGTTGTATCGATGCAGATAAATCGTTTAAATTTTCATCAATAAATTTATCATTTTCTTTCATTCTATCGCGTAAGAAATACAAGAATGAAGTTTTTAACCCACTGAAACTATAGTCTAACTCTTTTATTTTAGGCTTATTAAAGTTAAATGCAAATTCATTTCCTTTTTTTGCAAGTTTATCTATAACCGGTCCGCCCGGGTAGGGAAGTCTCATTGTTTTCGCACATTTATCGAAAGCCTCTCCGGCTGCATCATCAATAGTTTTGCCTATTACTTCCATTTCCGAAGGGGTTTTCACAACAATTATTTCTGTATGACCACCAGAAACCAGTAAGCATAAAAATGGAAATTTAGGTTGATTTGTATCGTTTTCATTTTCTTTTACAAAATGTGCTAATACATGACCTTGCAAATGATTAACCTCAATAAGAGGAATGTTTTGTGCAAGGGCAAAACCTTTTGCAAAAGATGTACCCACTAAAAGAGATCCTAACAAACCCGGCCCACGAGTAAAAGCAATAGCATCAATATCATTTTTAGTAATACCTGCATTTTTAATTGCTGTGTCAACAACCGGAATAATATTTTGCTGATGTGCTCGTGAGGCTAGTTCGGGGACAACACCACCGAATTCTTCATGAACTTTTTGACCTGCAATAAAATTTGAAAGTATTACTCCATCTTTAATTATTGCAGCCGATGTATCATCGCAAGAAGATTCTATTCCTAAAATTATTGCCAAAACTTTTTATTTTAAATTATGCACTTATTTAGTACGCTCTTTTATTACTTCCTTCTATATAGTTTATGAAAGAATTATTTACAACTTTATTACCCCCAGGAGTAGGATAATCGCCGGTAAAATACCAATCGCCTAGGTCGTTAGGTACAGCTTTATGCAAGTTTTCAATTGTTTGATAAATAATCTCAACCTCAGCGTTTATTGTACTTGTTTTAAGCATTTGTGCAATCTTAGCCGATATTTCTTCGGCAGTAAAAGGCTTGTATATTTGTTTTACGTAATTAATAATTTTTTCTTTTGGAAAAAACTGTTGCGATTTACATTTTTTGTATGTGTCGTTAATTACACTTTCGTTACCTGTTTCTTTGAGTAATTTAATTGCAGCTCTAAAAGCTATAAAATCGCCAAGTTTAGCCATATCAATACCATAACAATCAGGATAGCGTATTTGTGGTGCAGATGATACAATTACAATTTTTTTAGGATGTAATCTATCTAAAATTCTAATAATACTTTCTTTTAAAGTTGTTCCTCGCACAATACTGTCATCAATAACCACTAAGTTATCAACATTGTTTTTTACTACACCATAAGTTACATCGTAAACATGCCCAACAAGGTCATCTCTATTATCGTCTTGAGTAATAAACGTGCGAAGTTTTGCGTCTTTAATTGCAATTTTTTCAACTCTAACACGCGTATGTATTATTTCTTTAATAGAGTCAACATCAAGTTTATCTTTATTTTTAAATAATAACTCGGCAATATTATTTTTAATATAAGATTCTATCCCGTTAACCATACCATAAAACGATGTTTCCGCAGTATTTGGTATAAATGAGAAAACAGTATTATCTAAGTCGTTATCAACAGCTTTAATTATCTGAGGTATAACTAATTCTCCAAGTTTTTTACGTTCTTTATATATGTCAGCATCACTACCTCGTGAAAAGTAAATTCTTTCAAAAGAACATGATTTTCGTGTTTCCGGTGTGCGAATTAATTCTTCATTAATGAAGCCATCTTTTTTGATAATTAGAGCATAACCCGGTTTTATTTCTTGAACAGAATTAATAGGAATATTCATTACAGTTTGAATAACCGGACGCTCTGATGCAACTACTACAATTTCATCATCCTTATAGTAATATGCAGGACGAATTCCCCACGGGTCGCGAACCACAAATGCATCGCCATGACCAATTAATCCGGCAGCTGCATAACCCCCGTCCCATCGCTTAGAGCTGTATTGTAGGATTTGTTGTATATCTAAATTATTTTCAATTAATGGTGATATATCTTTCTTTGAAAAACCTTCATTCTTAAATTTTTGAAATAGTTCCTGATTTTGCTCGTCAAGAAAATGCCCCATATTTTCGAGAATAGTAACTGTATCTGTGTAATCTTTTGGGTGCTGTCCGAGGTCTATAAGAGCCTGAAAAAGTTCATCAACATTAGTTAAATTGAAATTACCTGCAGCAACTAAATTTCTAGTTTTCCAATTATTTTCACGCATAACAGGATGTACATAATCAATGCTATGATTTCCAAAAGTTCCGTAACGAAGATGACCTAAAAATAATTCTCCGGCAAAGGGCAAATTTTCTTTTGCCCAATTTACATCGTTCATTAAATCAGAATTTATTCCTTTGGCTTTTTCAAAAGGCTTATTTATCTGATTAAACACATCTTTAATGGGTGTTTCGTTATTTGAACGTACTCTATCGATATATTTTTTACCAGGGTGTTGATTTATTTTAATACTTACAACTCCGGCACCATCTTGACCACGATTATGTTGCTTTTCCATTAGTAAATACAGTTTTTGTAACCCGTACATCCAAGAACCATATTTAACTTGATAATATTCAAGTGGTTTTAGTAATCTTATTAATGCAATTCCACATTCGTGTTTAATTTGGTCGCTCATCTTTATAAATGTTGAAAATATTAAAAATGCAAAGGTAATAATTCAATTAATAATAACGAATTTTAAATAAGTAGTGTTTGTGAGTTTGTTGTAAAACTACGTTAAATAAAAATACATAGCCATTAAATAAATTAACGTAATTACACTTACTTTTTGATTGAATAATTATTATAATTGTATATCAACAGTTAAAACAATAATAAAATGAAAAAACTATTACTATCAATTATTGTAATCTCGTTTACAACAATTTCGTTTTCACAAAACGAGCAAAGTGCATCATATTTTAAAACCGAAGATGCAGGTATGGAAAAAGGAGTCAATACATACCCTGATGACCCAACTACTGATATTGATTGGAGCGGAGGAACAACAACCGTTTCAGACCTTGAGGCGGCGTTTAATAATGCTCGTAATCAAGAAAGTACACAGCTCGGTATTTCTTTGCCATCAATAAGTTTCCCCTCTCAATCAACTTGGGATAACTTTAGCGATAATGATAAAATGCTTTGGCTGATAAACCAAGAGAGAACAGCTAGAGGCGTATTACCACTGCAATTTTACGAATCTAACGTAACAGATGTTGCCGGCTACTATGCTCAATATCTTATTGATAATGATGCTTGGGGGCATACAGAAGATGGTAATACTCCTTGGGAAAGGTTAGAATCGAACCAAGAAATAAACGATTGTCATGATTTTTTGGGCGTGGCAGAAAATTTAGCGGTATTTGTTAGTTCTGCAAATAATTTTGAATCAATAATTGCACGATCGTTTTATAACTGGATGTACGATGATGGTGATTGTTGTTCATGGGGACATCGTCATGCAATTGTTTGGGATGAATACAATAATAATAGTGGTTCTTCTACAAGTGAAGGTTTTGTTGGAGTAGGACATGCTTATGGAACAAATTATACAGGACCGTTTTCTCAATCATGGAATTATGCCGAAATGGTTGTTATGAATGTGTTTGATCCCTGCTCATCATGGGTTACAACAAGTATTAATAATACAAATAACTTTAAAACATTAACTATTTTTCCAAACCCTGCAAATAAAAATATTCAAATTAATACTGTTTATAGTATCAAAAATATTAATATTTATGATTTTACAGGTAAGCTTGTTAAAAATACAACTAATACAAATATTGATATTACAGATTTAGAAAAAGGTATTTATATTGTTAAGCTTGAAACCGAAAATAATACTTTTTCACAAAAGCTTGTTATTGATTAACCCACATTATTCATGTAATTTAATAAAATAAAGTCAACCCACTTAAAATAAATCGGGTAGCACAAAACAAATAACCCCAATTGGGGTTATTTGTTTTTTTTGATATACATTTTTCTTTTCATTATACTTCGTTGCAAACCATTTGCAGTATTCATATACAGCTACATGGTTAGTCGCCTTGACTAATAAAAATAAAAACGTATGAATAATTAGGATTAATACTATTTCCCACGTTTGGCACGTTCCCAATTTACCGATTGCTTTCCTTTTAAATAACGCCCCAAACCACGCCATGCAGCATAATTCATTACGTAAATATAATAAGGTAAGAATAGAATCTTAATTTTAATTTTCAGATTTTTAAGAACCCAACCAACAAATACAAGTAAGTAAAATAATACCTGTAATAATAAGAGTAAACCGTAAATATTTTTACCGCATCCAATATTATAAACAATTAAAAAATTCGTAAGCAAAATTATTGGTAAAGAAAACGGAACAACTATCCAACGTAAAACTTTATGTGAAATGTATTGGAATGAAAAAACTCCATATTTAAATGGATTTAATAAATCTTTAAGCCTAATAATTGACTGAATACCTCCTGCTGCAATACGTATTTTGCGTTTTAACTCTTCTTTAACATTAGCCGAAGCAGTTTCAATGGCGTAAGCTTCAGGATTATATTGAATAGTATAACCTTTTTTAACTATTCTTAGTGATATAATAAAATCGTCTAATAATGTATCCGGTTCAACCTTATCGAAAAGTTCTGTTCTAACAGCAAATAGTTCACCGGCTGCACCAACAGCCGAGTATAACTCGGCATCCCAACGTTTCAATGTGCTTTCGTACTTCCAATAAATTCCTTCGCCTGCACCAGCTGCTGCATCATTATCTTTCGATACTATACGTTTTTCACCGGCAACACAACCAACTTTGGGGTCCTTAAATAAATCCACAATTATTTTTATTGAGTCTTTACCAAGCATTGTGTTTCCATCAGAAAAAATTACAATTGGTGTTTTAACAAAATCGACACCTCTATTTAATGCTCCAATTTTACCTCCTCTTGCATCTTCATGGTAAACATCAACACCTTCGTATTCTCTCAATTTATCTGGAGTTCCGTCATCAGACCCATCGGTAACCCAAACGTGTTTTACTTTTTCTTTTGGATAATTTAAATTAAAATGATTTTTAAGTTTTGCATCTACATAATCTTTTTCGTTATAAGCTGCTACAAAAAGAGTTACTTCCGGTTCGTATTCTTTATCAATAACTGTTTTTTTATTAAAAATACGTTTTATTTTAACTAAAATATATAGCAATATTCCATATCCTGCATAAGCATAAACTGCTGTTAAAAACAGAACCCAAAAAATTATTTTTAAAGCTAATTCCATAATAAGTATTGTTTGTTGCTAAGTTATATACGGTTTAAATTAAAAAAGTTATAAATACACTCAAAATAATTACGATAAACATTATTAGTAATATCCGATTAACTGTATTATCGTTAATATCCGGTTTTGTATCTTTATACGAATTGCAATTTGCCATTATTTATTTCCTAAGTGTTTAAATGCTTTTATAACAATTAATAAATCGTTATAAACTTTATAATTTCTTGCATAATTAATATTATGCTTATCAATTATTTCCTTGTCGTTACCGTTATATATATCAGCCAAAGAAACTATTCCATCTTTTATTTTTGGTAGTTTTAAGTCTGATTTATTTTTATAACCAACCCACGATTTAAAACCTGCTAATACTTTTAATATGTTGCTAATTAAATTTGACTTATTATTTACAAAAATTATTGATATTGGAAGAGATATTATTAATAAAATAGATAAAACAATATCGAAAATACGTTTTAGTCGTTTATTTATCGGTTTTGTAATTGTGTTAAAATCAAACGAATACAAATCGCCTTGGGTATCTAAATTATTACTTCCTACCACAGTTAAACTATCAGGCGAAGCAATTCTAAAAGTAGTTTTAGTATCGGATAATGCAAGTATATTTTGTATTATTTCTTGTGAGCTAAGGTCTTTTGCACTAAAAATTATTTCATCAGGTTTATGAATTTTATTAATTTCTGATATTTGCGATATATTCCCAATAAATTCTTTACCTCCGCCATTAACCGACACAAAACCAATAATTTCCGGTTTATTAATATTCTGATTTAATACATTACTAATTATTTGAGCTTCGTTAATTGAAGCTACTATAACAAATTTGAGCTTTTTCTTAAAATCTAGTTTAAATAACGATATTTTAGTAAAATATAATAAGTATCTGGCAAGAGGAATACTAACCACCAGACTCACTGATACAAGAAGTGTTACAGCACGTGAAAACCTCAAATTTTCGGGTAATAAAGCATAAAAAACTAAAACAAATAAAGCACCTGACAATATACCTTTAATAAGATGTTTAATTTTTACAGGCTTATCGTAACCACCTATTATATAAATACTAAGCACCCAAATAATAACGTATCCAATAATTGTAAATTCTAAAACTTCATTAGGAAAATAACCTTCTTGATATTTATAAACTTCCCAAAACTTTTTAATACCGATAAAGCTTACAAAAATTATTGTAGCATCGATAAGAGGAAGTATTGAGCTTTTAACAAAGCGAGAAAATAATGCAATTGCAGCACGCAGATATATAGCAAAATTTATTAAAAATATTAGCAATTTTGCATTACTTCCTGAAAAATGATTTTTTGCAAAAATTATCATTGCCTTATAAAAAACTCGCACATAATTAATACTGCCCTTTTTTGTACTTTCTCCTTTATAATGAATTATTGTTGTATCCGGAAAGTAGTAATTATTATAACCGCCAAGTGTTATTCGGTATGATAAGTCAATATCTTCACCATACATAAAATACGACTCATCGAGCATTCCTACCTTATCAATAACCGATTTACGCATAAGCATAAAAGCTCCGGAAAGAACATCTATTTTATGAGTTTTATTTTTGTCTAAATATGTTAAATGATATTTTCCAAACTTCTTTGAATTAGGAAATAATTTAGACAAGCCAAATATTTTATAAAATGCTACATCAGGAGTTGGTAAACCACGTTTACTTTCGGGAAGGAAGTTTCCACTTCCATCAATCATTTTAACTCCAAGTCCACCTGCATCTGTGGTTTTATCCATAAATGCTACAACTTTTTCAAAAGTATCTTCCTCTACAAGCGTGTCTGGGTTTAAAAGTAAAATATATTCTCCTTTTGCTATTTTTATTGCCTGATTATTTGCTTTTGAAAAACCTGTGTTTTGTTTGTTTTCGATTAATATTACATTAGTAAATTTTTCTTTTACCATTGCACACGAACCATCAACCGAATTGTTATCTACAACAAAAACTTCGCAATTTAAATTTTTTGTAGCACTAAAAACCGAGTATAAACACTGTTCTAAAAAATGTTTTACGTTGTAGTTTACTATAATTATACTCAGTTTCATATCAAACACAAAGTGTTATTTTGTTAGTTCTTTAAATAAATCTTCTAAACTTTTTTCTTGTTTTTGCATTGCAAGAACAGAATTATTGTTTTTAACTGCAAAATTGAATAAATGTTGTCTAATATCATCTTTTATAGCAGCTTTTATTAACCATTTATTTTCACCAATACTTTTAACGTCTTTAATATAATTTTGTTCTAATAATAAACCTTTATCAAGCTTTTTTCCAAATTCAATTAATATAATATTATCAATATCAGCACTTTCTTTTATAATATGTTTTGTAGAATCATCAGCAACAATTTCGCCTTTATTTATAATTATAATTTTATCGCAAATAGCTTCAACCTCTTGCATAATATGTGTTGAAAGCATTATGGTTTTATCTTTTCCAATTTCAACAATTAAGTTTCGTATTTCTATTATCTGATTTGGGTCTAAGCCGGTAGTTGGTTCATCTAAAATTAATATTTCAGGATTATGAATTAATGCTTGAGCAAGCCCAACTCGCTGACGATAACCCTTAGATAATGAACCTATTAATTTATTTTGCTCGCGTTCTAAACCTGTAAGCGAAATCATTTTATCAACCGCAGGTTTTATCTGTTTTGCCGATAAATAAAAGCCAGCTGTATATCTTAAATATTCGCGTATATACATATCCATATAAAGAGGATTATGCTCAGGCAGATATCCAATTTTTCGTCTTATATTTATATTATCTTCAAGAATATTTTGGTTGTTAACAAAAACATTACCTTCGTTTTGCGGTAAAAAACCGGTAATAATTTTCATCATAGTGGATTTACCAGCGCCATTTGGCCCAATAAAACCTGCTATTTCACCTGTTTTTATTTCAAAGCTAACATTGTTTAATGCTTTTTGAGCTCCGTAAATTTTTGTTACATTATCTGCTTTTATCGACATTGTTAAAGTATTTTTTTACTCTCTACAAATTTAGTATTTATTTTCCTACTTTTACGTTAATAAATTTTACAAACTGTTAAATAATGAAATTATCGGGAAATCTTTTTAAAATGCATGTTGAGAATATGCAAACTGTACAGTACACCCTTAAATTAGGCGATAATAAAATTTTAATGAATGGTTTAATTGGTAAAACTATTAGATTAAAATACGATGGAGTTATAAACTGTATTCATTGCGGACGTAAAACAAAAACTTCGTTTTCACAAGGCTTTTGTTATCCATGTTTTACAAGTGTTCCTGAGGCTGACCCTGCAGTGGTTAAGCCTGAACTTGATTTGGCTCACGAAGGAATTTCTCGAGATATGGAGTGGGCAAAAACGCATAGTTTGGTTGACCATTATGTGTACTTGGCATTTAGTAGCAATGTAAAAGTTGGTGTTACCAGATGCACACAAGTGCCTACCAGATGGATTGACCAAGGTGCAATAAAAGCAGTTGTTTTAGCTAAAACACCTTATCGAAATTTAGCAGGGCAAATTGAAGTTGCAATGAAAGACTTATTTGCAGATAAAACTAATTGGCGTAAAATGTTGAGCAATATTAGTTGTGATGATGAAGTGTTGTTAAATGCAAAAGATGAAGCTTTAGAAAATTTCCCGGCTGAGTTTGAGGAATATTATTTTGATGATGATACTATTACGTTAATTAACTTTCCTGTTGAGAAATATCCAGAAAAGGTAAAAAGTATAAATCTTGATAAATTACCCGAATTTGAGAAAATGCTAGTTGGAATTAAAGGACAGTATTTAATTTTTGATGATAATTATGTAATAAATATTAGAAAACATAATGGTTATTTTGTGGAATTAGAATGGTAATACTTAATGTGGCTTTATTTGTTCTGATTTTAATATAATAGTTACTGAACTTTCGCACCCAATATAATCAGTATATACAATAGTTTTAAAATTTATCAAATGAGCTCTAAATCGTTATAATATTGATAAATATAAAAAAAGACCAAATAGTAATAATAGTATGCTATTAGTAAAATATTATTAGAAATTTGATAGATAATGATACTATATATTGCCTCAAGCCGGCAAGGCTTTTACTTTCTCCATTGATGAGAAA
>CAMZKE010000002.1 GCA_947311115.1 uncultured Bacteroidales bacterium
TCCTGCCCTTCCCACATTTTTTAAGCGGGTGTAGCTCAGTTGGTAGAGCTTCAGCCTTCCAAGCTGAAAGTCGCGAGTTCGAGTCTCGTTGCCCGCTCATAAGGCATTTGTTCTTAGGTAAGTTTATTTACCAAAGAGTATCACATATTTATATGTATATAAAGTAGTGATATTATAATGCCGATGTAGCTCAGGGGTAGAGCGTTTCCTTGGTAAGGAAGAGGTCATGGGTTCAAATCCCATCATTGGCTCAAATATTTTTTGTAGAATTATTAATTTATTATTTTTTTTGAAATTTAAAACATCTTAAGCTATGGCAAAAGAAAATTTTGATAGATCCAAACCACACGTAAACATTGGTACAATTGGTCATGTGGATCACGGTAAAACAACGTTAACAGCTGCTATTACAACAGTATTAGCAAATAAAGGATTATGTGAAATTAAATCATTTGATTCTATCGACAATGCTCCAGAGGAAAAAGAAAGAGGTATAACTATTAATACTGCTCACGTTGAATATTCAACTGAGAATCGTCACTATGCTCACGTTGACTGTCCGGGTCACGCTGATTATGTAAAAAATATGGTTACAGGTGCTGCTCAAATGGACGGTGCTATTATTGTTGTTGCTGCAACTGATGGTCCTATGCCTCAAACAAGAGAGCATATCCTTCTTGCAAAACAAGTAAACGTACCTCGTTTGGTAGTATTCTTGAATAAAGTTGATATGGTTGACGACGAAGAGATGTTAGAATTAGTTGACATGGAAGTTCGTGAATTATTAGACTTTTATGATTTTGATGGTGATAATACTCCTGTAATTATGGGATCTGCTTTGGGTGGATTAAATAATGAGCCTAAATGGGTTGATAAAATTATGGAGTTAATGGACGCTGTTGATTCATGGATTGAATTACCTCCTCGTGATACTGAAAAACCTTTCTTAATGCCGGTAGAAGATGTATTCTCTATTACAGGTCGTGGTACTGTTGCTACAGGTAGAATTGAAACTGGTATTGTAAATACAGGTGATGAATTACACTTAATTGGTTTAGGTGCTGAAGGAAAGAAAACAGTTTGTACCGGAGTAGAAATGTTCCGTAAAATTCTTGATAGAGGTGAAGCTGGTGATAACGTTGGTCTTTTACTTCGCGGAATGGACAAAAAAGAAATTAAACGTGGTATGGTATTAGCTCAGCCGGGTACTATTACTCCACATACTAAATTTAAAGCTGAGGTATATGTATTGAAGAAAGAAGAAGGTGGTCGTCACACTCCTTTCCACAATAGTTACCGTCCTCAATTCTATTTACGTACATTAGACGTAACTGGTGAAATTAAATTACCAGAAGGAATTGAAATGGTAATGCCTGGTGATAATGTAACAATTACTGTTGAGTTAATTACTCCTGTTGCTATTGATAAAGGTCTTACTTTCGCTATTCGTGAAGGTGGTCGTACGGTAGGTGCTGGTCAAGTAATTGATATTATTGAATAAATATAACAATTAATAGGTAACTTTTTTAGTTACCTATATACGGGTGTGGCTCAATTGGTAGAGCGGCGGTCTCCAAAACCGCAGGTTGGGAGTTCGAGCCTCTCCACCCGTGCATAAAATGAATTAAGATGAAAGTATTATCATATTTTGGTGAAGCATATAAAGAGTTAGTTGAAAAAGTAACTTGGCCAACATGGAAAGAATTACAGGGTAGTTCAGTTATTGTGATGGTGGCATCAATAATTATTGCGTTGGTAATATCTGCAATGGATGGTGCTTTCAAAAATATAATGGAATTCATTTATAATATTTTTTACTAAACAATAACGTACATTAAGAAATGGCTGATATTGATAAGAAGTGGTATGTTGTACGTGCAATGTCCGGTAAGGAAAAGAAAGTAAAAGAATTTATCGAGTTTGAAATTTCTTCTGCTGGTCTAAATGACTATGTATCTCAGGTTTTAATCCCTACAGAGAAAATATTCCAAATAAGAAATGGAAAAAAAATTAGCAAAGAGCGTAGTTTTTTTCCTGGATATATTTTAATTGAAGCTGCCCTTGATGGTGAAGTTGCTCACGTAATAAAAGGAATAAACGGAGTAATCGGGTTTTTAGGAGCAGAAAAAGCAGGAGCACCTTTGCCACTTAGAATGAGTGAAGTAAATAGGATATTAGGAACTGTTGATGAGCTTGAGGCAAGCGAAGAAGAAATGACAGCTACTTTTTATGTTGGAGAAACAGTAAAAGTTACTGACGGACCATTTAATGGTTTCTCCGGAATAATTGAAGAAGTAAATAACGAGAAAAAGAAACTAAAAGTAATAGTTAAGATTTTTGGCAGAAAATCGCCATTAGAACTTAGCTTTTTACAGGTAGTAAAAGAATAATTTAATAACAGAGACGAGTCGTATTATGGCAAAACAAGTAGAAGGGTTTATTAAATTACAGATTAAGGGAGGAGCTGCAAATCCATCTCCACCTGTAGGACCTGCATTAGGTGCTAAAGGTGTGAATATAATGGAATTTTGTAAGCAATTTAACGCAAAAACTCAAGAGCAGGCAGGAAAAACGCTTCCAGTTGTAATAACTGTTTTTTCTGACAAATCATTTAGTTTTATAGTTAAAACCCCACCTGCAGCTGTACAATTATTAGAAGCCGCAAAATTGAAGTCCGGGTCACCGGAATCTAATCGTAACAAAGTAGGGAAAGTAACTTGGGAACAAGTTAAAGCTATCGCTGAGAACAAAATGCCTGATTTAAATGCATTTACTATTGAGTCTGCTATGAAAATGGTAGCAGGTACTGCAAGAAGTATGGGTGTAGTTGTAACAGGAGAGTTTCCTACAAATAATTAAAAAATTGTAAAATGGCTAAATTAACAAAAAAACAGAAAGCTGTAAGTGATAAATTCGAGCATGGTCTTGAATATAGTGTAGCTGACGCTTCCCGTTTGGTTAAAGAGACATCAACTACAAAGTTTGATGCATCGGTCGATTTTGCTATTCGTTTAGGAGTAGATCCACGTAAAGCCAATCAAATGGTTCGTGGTATTGTGTCGTTACCTCATGGTACCGGTAAAGAAACTAGAGTTCTAGTTTTGTGTACTCCAGACAAAGAGCAAGAAGCTAAAGACGCAGGTGCTGATTTTGTCGGTTTAGATGATTATGTTGAAAAAATCCAAGGAGGTTGGACTGATATCGATGTAATTATCACAATGCCTCAAGTAATGGCTAAAGTTGGTAAATTAGGACGTGTCCTAGGACCGAGAGGTTTAATGCCAAATCCGAAGAGTGGTACTGTTACCCCTGAAGTAGGAAAAGCTGTGAAAGAAGTAAAAGCTGGTAAAATCGACTTTAAAGTTGATAAGTATGGAATAATTCATGCATCTATTGGAAAAGTATCTTTTGATGCTGATAAAATAAAAGATAATGCAAACGAATTATACCAAACTATTAACAAGCTTAAACCAACTTCTGCTAAAGGAACTTATGTGTTAAGTGTATATTTATCTAGCACCATGGGACCTGGAATCAAAGTTGATCCTAAATCATTTGAGGTTTAATTCGTATTAAGTATGAAAAAAGAAGAAAAAGCTAAAATGATAGATGCTATTTTAGAGCAGGTTAATTCTTTTTCACATCTGTATTTAACAGATATCTCAGGACTAAACGCCGAAGATACAAGTGATTTAAGAAGAAAATGCTTTGAAAACGATATCAAATTAGCAGTTGTGAAGAATACTCTTTTGAAATTAGCTTTAGATAAAGCTGAGGGAGAGTATGAGGAGTTGTATGATACACTTGTTGGTAATACTACAATAATGTTTTCAAACACTGGTAATGCACCAGCTAAATTAATTAAAGAATTTAGAAAAGATGGCGATAAACCATTCTTGAAAAGTGCATACGTTGAGCAATCAACTTATATTGGTGATGAACAAGTTGAAACATTATCGACAATTAAATCTAAGGAAGAACTTATTGGTGATGTTATTACATTATTACAATCGCCAGCTAAGAACGTTATTTCTGCATTACAATCAAGCGGAAATATCCTTTCAGGATTAGTTAAAACTTTATCCGAACGAGAAGAAAAATAAATAAAAAACTTTAAAATTTAATAAAATGGCAGATATTAAAAAACTTGCTGAAGAGTTAGTTAACCTAACTGTAAAAGAAGTAAACGAGCTAGCTGAAATTCTTAAGGAAGAGTATGGTATAGAGCCAGCTGCTGCGGCAGCTGTTGTTGCTGCTCCTGCAGCAGGTGGTGCTGAAGGTGGTGCTGCAGAACAAACTGAATTTAATGTAGTATTAAGCTCAGCTGGTGGTTCAAAATTACAAGTAGTAAAATTAGTTAAAGAATTAACTGGTTTAGGACTTAAAGAAGCAAAAGCTCTTGTAGATAGCGCACCTGCTCCTATTAAGGAAGGCGTAGCTAAAGAAGAAGCAGAATCAATGAAAGCAAAACTTGAAGAAGCAGGAGCTGACATTGAACTTAAATAAGAGATTCAAAACATATTAATTTCTTAGTGGTTTAGAGCCTTAAAGGCTCTAAACCTTTTGTTGTTATAAATCATTTAAGTTCTTTAATTTTTAAACAATGTCTGTTACTTACAAAAAAGAAAGAGTAGATTTTGCAACTTTAGCAAATAAACTTGAATACCCCGATTTCCTCGATATACAGTTGAAATCATTTAAAGAATTTTTCGATCTTGGTGCGTCTAAAGAAGAAAGAGGCGACGAAGGATTATACAGAATTTTCCAAGAAAACTTTCCGGTAACTGATACCAGAAATAATTTTGTACTAGAATTTATCGATTATTTTATCGATCCTCCCCGTTATTCAATGGATGAGTGTCTTGAAAGAGGCGTATCGTACAGCGTACCTTTAAAGGCAAAATTAAAATTATATTGTACTGACCCAGAACACGAAGACTTTGAAACAATAATTCAAGATGTTTTTCTTGGATTTATACCATACATGACTCCACGCGGTACTTTTATCATTAATGGGGCAGAGCGTGTAATTGTATCTCAGTTACACCGTTCACCAGGAGTATTTTTTGGGCAAAGCATGCATGCTAACGGAACCAAATTATATTCTGCAAGAATAATTCCATTCAAAGGTTCTTGGATTGAATTTGCTACCGACATCAATAGTGTTATGTATGCATATATCGATCGTAAAAAGAAATTACCTGTAACAACTTTATTTCGTGCAATTGGATACGAAAGCGATAAAGATATTTTAGAAATATTTGACCTTGCTGATGAAGTTAAAGTTACAAAAAGTGGACTTAAAAAATTAGTTGGAAGAAAATTAGCAGCTAGAGTTCTAAAATCATGGATTGAAGACTTTGTTGATGAAGATACAGGTGAAGTTGTATCTATTGAAAGAAACGAAATAATTGTAGATAGAGAAACATTAATTGAAAAGGAGCACCTTGAAATGATTTACGAATCAGGTGCAAAAACAATTTTGCTTCATAAAGAAGATGCTAATCAATCTGATTATGCAATTATCTATAACACACTTCAAAAAGACCCATGTAATTCTGAAAAAGAAGCTGTTTTATATATATATAGACAATTAAGAAATTCTGAACCACCTGACGAAGACACTGCAAGAGAAATTATAGATAATTTATTCTTTTCAGAAAAACGTTACGATTTAGGTGAAGTTGGAAGATATAAATTAAATAGAAAACTTGGTATTGATACTCCTGTTGAAACAAAAGTTTTAACTAAGGAAGATATTATAGCAATTATTAAGCATTTAATTCAGTTAGTGAATTCTAAAACTGATGTTGATGATATTGACCACTTAAGTAACAGACGTGTAAGAACAGTTGGTGAGCAATTATTTAATCAGTTTGGTGTTGGTTTAGCTCGTATGGCTAGAACAATTCGCGATAGAATGAATGTAAGAGATAATGAGGTATTCTCTCCAATGGATTTGATTAACGCAAAAACATTGTCATCTGTAATTAACTCATTTTTTGGAACAAATGCACTATCTCAGTTTATGGATCAAACAAATCCACTTGCTGAAATGACTCATAAGCGACGTATGTCGGCTCTTGGACCTGGTGGTTTATCTAGAGAAAGAGCTGGTTTTGAGGTGCGTGATGTTCACTTTACTCATTATGGTCGTTTATGTCCTATTGAAACTCCTGAAGGGCCAAACATTGGTCTTATTTCCTCACTTTGTGTATTTGCTAAAGTAAATAATCTTGGATTTATTGAAACTCCATATCGTAAAGTTGAAAATGGAGTAGTTAATTTAAATAACGATGAAGTTATTTATCATAGTGCTGAAGAAGAAGAAGAAAAAGTAATAGCACAAGCTAATGCACAAATTGATGAACAAGGTAATTTCTTAAGTACTAGGATTAAATCTAGATTTGAAGGCGATTTCCCAATTTCGGAAGCAAAAGACCTTAACTTAATGGACGTTGCTCCTAATCAGATTACATCTATTGCTGCATCCTTGATTCCTTTCTTGGAGCATGATGATGCTAACCGTGCATTGATGGGATCTAACATGATGCGTCAAGCAGTACCGCTATTAAAAACAGATTCGCCAATTGTTGGAACAGGAATTGAAAAGCAAGTTGCTGAAGATTCTCGTAACTTAATAATGGCTGAAGCCGAAGGTGTTGTTGATTATGTAGATGCAAACAAAATTGTTATTAGATATTCAAGAACTGAAAAAGAGATATTTGTTAGTTTTAATGATGATTTAAAAACATATAATTTACCTAAGTTTAAGAAAACTAACCAAGGTACCTCAATAAACCTTAGACCTCTTGTTAAAAAAGGTGATAAAGTTTTTAAAGGTATGGTTCTTACCGAAGGATACGGAACACAAGGTGGCGATTTAGCTTTAGGTAAAAACCTTAAGGTGGCATTTATGCCTTGGAAAGGATATAACTTTGAGGATGCTATTGTAATTAATGAAAGAGTTGTTAAAGATGATATTTTTACCTCTATTCATATAACCGAACATACTCTTGAAGTTAGAGAAACAAAGCGAGGATTAGAAGAATTAACATCAGATATTCCTAATGTTAGTGAAGAAGCTACAAGAAATCTTGATGAGAACGGAATTATTAGAATTGGTGCGAAAATAGGACCTGGTGATATTTTAATTGGAAAAATTACACCAAAAGGAGAATCTGATCCATCACCTGAGGAAAAATTACTTCGTGCTATTTTTGGTGATAAGGCCGGTGATGTTAAAGATGCCTCATTAAAAGCATCTCCATCAATGTATGGTGTTGTTATCGATAAAAAATTATTTTCTCGTTCGGTAAAAGAAAGAAAAATTAGAGCTGCTGAAAAGCCGTTAATAACAAGAATTGAAGAAAAAGAAGCTCAAGATTTAGAAGCTTTAACTTCAGTTTTAATAGACAAATTATTTGTTGTTGTTAATGGAAAAACTTCGCAAGGTATTAAAGATAATTACGATAATGTAGTAATTCCAAAAGGAACTAAATTTACATTAAAGTCATTAAACGAATTAGATTTCAATTCTGTAAATCCATTAAAATGGACAACTGATGCTGAAAAAAATGATACTATTAAAGAGTTGATTAAGAACTACAATAATGGTGTTAAAGAAATTCAAGCAGCAGCAAAACGTGAAATATTTAACATTACAATTGGAGACGAACTTCCTAATGGAATTATTAAACTTGCAAAAGTTTATGTAGCCCAAAAACGTATCCTTAAGATTGGTGATAAAATGGCTGGTCGTCACGGAAACAAAGGTATTGTTTCAAGAATTGTAAGAGAAGAAGATATGCCATTTATGGATGATGGAACAACAGTTGATATTGTTCTTAATCCATTAGGGGTACCATCTCGTATGAATATTGGACAAATTTACGAAACAGTACTTGGTTGGGCTGGATTAAAATTAGGGGTTAAATTTTCAACTCCAATTTTTGACGGTGCTACCTTAGACCAAATTACAGAATATACACGTAAAGCCGGTTTGCCAGATTATGGAAAAACATATTTATATGATGGTGGTACAGGTGTTAAGTTTGACCAGCCTGCTACAGTAGGGGTTATTTATATGCTTAAACTAGGACACTTAGTTGACGATAAAATGCATGCTCGTTCTATCGGACCTTATTCTCTTATTACTCAGCAGCCACTTGGTGGTAAAGCTCAGTTTGGAGGTCAGCGTTTTGGTGAAATGGAAGTTTGGGCATTAGAAGCATTTGGTGCAGCAAATATACTTCAGGAAATTTTAACTATTAAGTCTGATGATGTTATTGGTCGAGCAAAAGCTTATGAAGCAATTGTAAAAGGCGAGCCAATGCCAAAAGCAGGTACTCCTGAATCGTTGAACGTATTACTACACGAACTTAGAGGCTTAGGTCTAAGTATAGATATGGAATAAAATTATAGAGAGTTAATTTAATAACTCTCTATAATTTGTTAATTAAAGATTTATAATATAACAACTTAATATACAGTTTATGGCTTTTAGAAAAGAGAGTAACGTAAGAAAAGAATTTACTAAAATCTCTATTGGTTTAGCTTCGCCTGAAGAAATACTTGAAAGATCGAGTGGTGAAGTATTAAAACCTGAAACTATAAATTACAGAACATATAAACCCGAACGAGATGGTTTATTTTGTGAAAGAATTTTTGGACCTGTAAAGGATTATGAATGTCATTGTGGTAAATATAAAAGAATAAGATATAAAGGTATTGTTTGCGATAGATGTGGTGTTGAAGTAACTGAAAAGAAAGTTCGTAGAGAGCGTTCTGGTCATATTGCTTTAGTTGTACCTGTTGCACATATCTGGTATTTCAAATCATTACCAAATAAAATAGGTTATTTATTAGGCTTACCTACAAAAAAGCTTGATGTAATTGTTTATTACGAAAGATATGTAGTTATTAATCCGGGCGGAGTAAAAAACGCTGAAGGAGAAGAACTAAAACGTTTAGATTTCTTAACAGAAGATGAGTATTTAGATATACTTGAGCAACTTCCTAAAGAAAACCAATTTCTTGAAGATGACGATCCAAACAAATTTATTGCAAAAATGGGTGCTGAAGCAATTCATCATTTATTAACATTAATAGATTTAGATGAATTAGCATTCTCATTACGTCATAAAGCAAATACAGAAACATCACAACAACGAAAAAATGAAGCATTAAAGAGGCTTAATGTTGTTGAAGCTTTTCGTGCATCTAAGGGTAGAAATAAACCAGAATGGATGATTGTTAAAGTTGTGCCTGTTATTCCACCTGAATTAAGACCACTTGTGCCTCTTGATGGTGGGCGTTTTGCTACATCAGATTTAAATGATTTATATCGTCGTGTTATTATTAGAAATAACAGATTAAAACGATTAATTGAAATTAAAGCTCCTGAAGTAATCTTACGTAACGAAAAACGTATGTTACAAGAAGCTGTTGATTCTTTGTTTGATAACTCAAGAAAAGCAAATGCTGTTAAAACAGATGCTAACCGACCTTTAAAATCTTTAAGCGATAGCTTAAAAGGTAAATCTGGTCGTTTCCGTCAAAATTTACTTGGTAAGCGTGTTGACTATTCTGCACGTTCGGTAATTGTTGTTGGACCTGAGTTGAAAATGCACGAGTGTGGTATTCCTAAGGGAATGGCGGCCGAACTTTATAAGCCTTTTGTAATTCGTAAATTAATTGAAAGAGGTATTGTTAAAACAGTAAAATCAGCCCGTAAAATTGTTGACAGAAGAGATCCTGTAGTTTGGGATATTCTTGAAAATATACTAAAAGGACATCCTGTATTGCTTAACCGTGCTCCAACTCTGCACAGATTAGGTATTCAGGCATTCCAACCAAAGCTTATCGAAGGTAAAGCTATTCAGTTACATCCTCTTGCATGTACAGCGTTTAACGCCGATTTCGATGGTGACCAAATGGCTGTTCACTTACCTCTTGGTAATGCTGCAATTTTAGAAGCTCAATTATTAATGTTGGGTTCTCATAATATTCTTAATCCTGCAAACGGTGCTCCTATTACCGTACCATCTCAGGATATGGTTTTAGGTTTATATTATATTACAAAACCACGTAAGGGTGTTAAAGGCGAAGGTTTAAAGTTTTATTCTCCGGAAGAAGTTACAATTGCATTAAACGAAGGTGTTCTTGATATTCACGCAGAAATTACTGTTAGAATTGATGATTATACACAAGGTGACGAGCCTGTTAAAGTAATGCAAAAAACTACAGTTGGTAGAGTTATATTTAATCAGTTAGTACCTAAAGAAGTTGGTTTTATTGATGAAATTCTTACTAAAAAATCTCTTAGAGATATTATTGGTAAGGTATTAAAAGCATCAGGTAACTCACGTACTGCACAATTCCTTGATGATATTAAAGCAATGGGTTATAGAATGGCATTTGAAGGAGGATTGTCGTTTAACCTTAATGATATTATTATTCCTGAGTTAAAAGAAAAACTAGTTAGTGACGGTTATGCTCAGGTTGAGGAAGTAATGAATAACTATAATATGGGATTCATTACAAATAATGAAAGATATAATCAGATTATCGATATCTGGACACATATTAATGCCAAGTTAACTAATACTCTTATGGAACAGATTAGTTCTGATAATCAGGGTTTTAACGCTGTGTATATGATGCTTGATTCAGGAGCTCGTGGTTCTAGAGAGCAGATTCGTCAGCTTTCAGGAATGAGGGGTTTGATGGCTAAGCCACAAAAATCAGGTGCAACAGGAGGACAAATTATCGAAAATCCAATTCTTTCAAACTTTAAGGAAGGATTATCAGTACTTGAGTACTTTATTTCTACACACGGAGCTCGTAAAGGTTTGGCCGATACAGCTCTTAAAACTGCCGATGCAGGTTATTTAACTCGTCGTCTTGTAGATGTGTCGCAAGATATGATTATTACAAAAGAAGATTGTGGAACTTTACGTGGTTTAACGGCAACAGCTCTTAAAAACGATGATGAAGTTGTTGAATCATTATTCGATAAAATATTAGGTAGAACTACGGTTCACGATATTTATGATCCTAAAACAAACGAATTAATTATTGCTTCAGGCGATGAAATAACTGAAGATATTGCACAGATTATTGAAGATTCCTCTATTGAAAGTGTAGAAATTCGTTCTGCTCTTACATGTGAATCTAAAAATGGTATTTGTGCAAAATGTTATGGACGTAACTTATCAACAGGACGTATGGTTCAGAAAGGTGAAGCTGTTGGCGTTGTAGCTGCTCAATCAATTGGAGAGCCGGGTACACAGTTAACACTTCGTACATTCCATGCCGGTGGTACTGCAGGTAACGTTAGTACAGAGAATACAATTGTAGCTAAGAGTGATGGTTTTGTTGAAATAGAAGAACTTAGAACAATTGAAACTGTTCAAGAAGATGGAGCCAAAGTTGATGTAGTAGTAGGCCGAATGGCTGAAATGAGATTGATTGATAAGAAAACAGACATAGTTCTTTCTACACATCCAATACAGTATGCTTCAAAACTATTTGTTAAGAATAACACAGAAGTAAAAAAAGGAACATTAATTGCCGAATGGGATGCATTTAACTCTGTAATTATTTCAGAGGTTAAAGGTAAAGTTGTATTTGAAGGTTTAGTTGATGGCGTTACATATAAAGAAGAATCTGATGAACAAACAGGCTTTAAAGAAAAAATTGTAACAGAAACTAAGGATAAAACAATTAGTCCTATTATTAAAATTATTGATAAGAAAAAAGAAGTTTTAAGAACTTATAATATTCCTGTAGGTGCACATATTAACGTTAATGAAGGCGATAATATTGAAGTAGGTAGTTATATTGTTAAGATGCCAAGAGCAACAAGTAAAGCGGGTGATATTACAGGTGGATTACCTCGTGTTACTGAATTATTTGAAGCTCGTAACCCTTCAAATCCGGCTGTTGTAGCTGAGGTTGATGGAGAGGTTTCTTTTGGTAAAATTAAGCGTGGTAACCGAGAGGTTATTATTACTACAAAAATGGGAGATGTTAAAAAGTATTTAGTTTCATTATCTAAACAAATACTTGTTCAGGCAAACGATTATGTTAAGGCCGGTACTCCTTTATCAGACGGAGCTATTACACCTGCTGATATTTTAGCTATTAAAGGTCCAACAAAAGTACAAGAGTATATTGTTAACGAAGTACAAGCTGTATATCGCTTACAGGGTGTAAAAATTAATGATAAGCACTTTGAGGTAATTGTACGTCAGATGATGCGTAAAGTAGCTATTGAAGATCCGGGTGATACTATATTCTTAGAAAAGCAAATTGTTGATAAATGGGTTGTTATGGAAGAGAATGATAGAATATTTGGTATGAAATATATCGAAGACGCAGGAGATTCTACAGTATTTAAATCAGGTCAGATTATTACAGCTCGTCGTTTGCGTGATGAAAATTCTATTCTTAAACGTAAGGATATGAAAATTATGACTGCAAGAGATGCTATGCCTGCAACATCTAAACAGGTGTTACAAGGTATAACTAGAGCTGCCCTTCAAACAAAAAGCTTTATATCTGCAGCATCGTTCCAGGAAACTACAAAAGTACTGAACGAAGCAGCTATTAATGGAAAAATTGATAAGCTAGAAGGATTAAAAGAAAATGTAATTGTTGGTCATAAAATTCCGGCAGGTACTGGTCTTAGAGATTATAACGATTTAGTTGTAGGTTCGCAAGAAGAGTATGATAGAATTACATCAGCTAATACTTTCTTGTAAAAATAATTTAATATAATAATAAAAAAGTCGTAGTTTTACTACGGCTTTTTTTAAAACAAAATATTATGAGCGAAGAATTAAAAGACAAAAATCAAATTAACATTGAGCTAGATGAAGAAGTAGCACAAGGAACTTATTCAAATCTTGCCGTAATAACACATTCTAATACTGAATTTGTTATTGATTTTGTGAGAATCGTACCAGGAACACCAAAAGCAAAGGTTAAATCAAGAATAATTTTAACTCCAGAGCATGCAAAACGATTAATGTTTGCATTGCAAGATAATTTAAATAAGTTTGAAGCAACTCACGGAAAAATAAAAGATATTCATCCAGGAGGAGGGAATATGATGCCTCCAATGAATTTTGGACCTAAAGGACAAGCATAAAAAAAAGAGGTTTCAATTTGAAGCCTCTTTTTTGTTTAACAACTACCTAAGTTTATATTTTGGCTAAAGCCTGGTCTAAATCATCGATAATATCTTCTACATTTTCAATACCTACTGCGTATCGTACTAATTCGTCAGTAATATCGGCTTCTATACGAGCTTCTTTGGTCATTGCAGCATGTGTCATTGATGCCGGGTGCTGAATTAAAGATTCAACTCCACCTAACGAAACTGCAAGTTTTGCTAAGTGTACGTTATCCATTACAATTTTACCGGCTTCTAAACCACCTTTAACACCAAAGCTAATCATACTTCCAAAACCTGACATTTGTTTTTTAGCTAATTCGTGCTGTGCAAACGATTTTAATCCCGGGTACTTAATCCACTCAACTTTCGGGTGTGCCTCTAAGTATTCAGCAACTTTCATTGCGTTTTCCTGAGCTCTTTCAACTCTTAATGATAATGTTTTTACACCTCTAATAACTAAATATGCTTGATGCGGATCCATATTTCCACCCATATAAGTCATTGCTTTACGCAATTTTGCATATACATCTTCATCTTTAGCAATTAATGCACCACCTACAATATCGGCATGACCGTTAATAAATTTTGTTAACGAATGTAAAACTATATCAGCACCTAAATCAAGTGGTTTTTGTAAAACAGGACTTGAGAATGTGTTGTCAACACAAACCAAAATATTATGTTTATGAGCAATTTTACAAGCCTCAACAATATCGGTTAGTTGTATTGTTGGATTTGCCGGAGTTTCTAAATATAATAATTTAGTATTTGGTTTAATAGCTTTTTCAATATTTTCTATTACAGATGTGTCTGTATATGTAGATTCTACACCAAAATCAGCAAAAATACTTTCCATTACAGCTCTACTTGGCCCGTAAACAGAACCTGTACTAACCATGTGGTCGCCGGTTTTTAGCAATGCAGTATACAATGTTGAAACAGCAGCCATACCTGATGCAAGAGCAACACCTCTAAAACCATTTTCTAATTGAGCTAATTTGTTTTCTAATGCATCGATTGTTGGATTTCCTATTCTTGTATAGATAAATCCTTTTTCTTTTCCTGCAAATAAATTTGCTCCATGATCTGCATTCTTAAAAGAAAATGTAGATGTTTGATAAATAGGAGTTACTGCACTTCCAAATTCATCTTCGAAATCGCCGGCATGAACAAGCTTTGTGTCAAAACCTTTATTTTTAGTATCCATATTGTTATATTTTTATATTGGTACAAAGGTAATATTTATATTATTGTTTGGTAATTTTTTATTTATGAATAAATTATGTTATATGACAATTATCATTATATTTCGAAAGTTATCTGTTTATTTCTTTAATTATTATACACTGATTTTATATAATTTTTAACAATTATTATTGTCAATAACATGTTGTAAACTATGTCTGTATGTAGTTTGTTGAAATAAATTGTTAAGCATATTTTCTTTTGAATTGATTTAAATTATATCATTTTATAAATATAATCTTGACTTTTTATTTTTTCCATATTATCTTTGTAATGCTAAATGAGTTTTAATTGTTGTTGTTTTTATGTTTTTTCATTTAAGGTTGTCGCTAGGCAACCTTTTTTATTACAAAAAAAAAGGAGATTAACTAATTAACCTCCTTTAATCTGTTTGGGTTTAATTCCCCGTCCCTTGGGACGTATAAAAGAATAGTATTGCAAAACGATACCTCGTCCGCTTGCGGCGAGGAGATTCATTATACTTTGTAAAAAAATCTATTTCTTTAAAAAAGGATGAAATTCTATTTCTTTTTTTGCAAAAGGGTGATAATCGCCTTTTAAACCAATAGGTGTGGAGTTTCTAATTTTTTGCACAATATTTATACTTTGGCGTGCATCGTCTAATCCGAAACCATTACCTGCAAGTATTTCTTCGTAACTTCGTGTATGTAAATCTGTAAAACCACCCGAGAATTCAATTTCTTCTCCTTCAATAGTTATTGAACGGTATGTGCGTTGCCCTGTTGCTTTTACTTCATCAGGAATTGCATTGTAATCAACGCTTAAGAACCAACGAACTCTTGCTTGTTTAAATTCTAAAAACCCTGCTGCACGTTTTGGTTCGTAAACATGAACAATGTTTTCTTTTACATCGCCAAAAATCCAAGAAAGCATATCGTAAAAATGCACTCCAATATTTGTAGCAATTCCACCTGATTTTTGTTCGTCGCCTTTCCAAGAAGCAAAATACCAATGTCCACGAGAAGTGATGTAAGATAAATCTACATCATAAATTTTATCTTTTGGCCCTTCTGCAATTTTCTTTTTTAGAGCAATTATTGAAGGGTGCAAGCGTAGTTGCAAAATATTGTACAATTTTTTACCGGTTTCTTTTTCGACTTCGGCAAGAGCATCAATATTCCAAGGGTTTAAAACAAGCGGTTTTTCACAAATTGCATTGGCTCCTTGTCGCATAGAAAAACGTATATGCGAATCGTGTAAATAGTTTGGCGTACAAATACTTACAAAATCTATTTTGTTTTCAGTACGTTTTAGCTTATCAATATGACGCTCAAAACGCTCAAATTCTGTAAAAAAATCGGCATTTGGAAAATGGCTGTCAATTATTCCAACGCTATCGTTTTTGTCTAAGGCAGACACTAAGCGATTTCCTGTTTCGGCAATTGCCTTTAAATGGCGTACTGCTATGTATCCACCTAATCCTATTATTGCAAAATTTTTCATCTTTATTTAGATATTTAGACTCAAGATACTAGACCTAAGACTTATTTACTACAAATTATAAACTTTTCACAAAAGTAATAATTTCTTTTGCCATTTTATCGGCATTAGACATAGAATTACTTTCTGAGTAAATTCTGATGATTGGTTCGGTGTTAGATTTACGTAAATGTACCCACCCTTCTGCAAAATCAATTTTAACTCCATCAATAGTTAAAAGTTTTTCATTTTTGTATTTTTCTTCTACTTTTTTAAGTATATCGTCAACATTAATTTCAGGGGTTAGCTGTATTTTATTTTTTGATATAAAATAATCAGGATAACTTGCACGAAGTTGACTACATTTCTTGCCTGTTTTTGCAAGATGGGTTAAAAATAATGCTATACCAACTAAGGCATCTCTACCATAATGTAATTCAGGATAAATAACGCCACCATTACCTTCGCCACCAATTACGGCATTTGTTTCTTTCATTTTGGCAACTACGTTTACTTCGCCAACCATACTTGCTTGGTAGGTTCCTCCATTTTTTTTGGTAACATCGGCTAATGCACGTGTTGATGACAAATTTGAAACCGTGTTTCCTTTTTTATTCTGCATTATATAATCGGCAACCGAAACAAGTGTATATTCTTCGCCAAACATTGTTCCGTCTTCGTTAATTATTGCAAGTCTGTCAACATCAGGGTCAACAACAAAGCCAACATCAACTTTATCAGTAGAAATTAAATTTGAAATTTCTACTAAATTTTCAGGTAATGGCTCAGGGTTATGTGGAAAAATTCCGTTTGGTTCGCAATAAAGCTCCAGTACATTTTCTACACCAATAGCTTTTAATAATTGAGGTATTACAAGTCCACCAATAGAATTTACACCATCTATTGCAACTGTAAAATTAGCATCTTTAATTGCGTTTACATCAACAAGGGGTAAATTAATAATTGCTTGTATATGCTTATTTAGTTGTGTGTTATCGGTTTTAATTTTACCTAAATCATCAACATCACAAAATTCATAATCTTTATCTTCTGCAATACGCAAAACTTCTTCGCCTTCATCAGAATTTAAAAACTCGCCTTTATTATTAAGTAATTTTAAGGCATTCCACTGTTTTGGGTTATGACTTGCGGTAATAATTATGCCACCATCGGCTTTTGTATCTATAACAGCCATTTCGGTAGTTGGCGTTGTAGCCATTCCTATATTAATTACATCTAAACCTAAATTTAATAGTGTTCCTGATATAATATTATAAACCATTTCACCAGAAATTCTAGCATCACGACCTACTACTACAGTTCCTTTTTTTATGTTTAAATTACGCTTTAACCAAGTTCCGTAACCTGTGGTAAATTTAACTATATCGCTTGGCGAAAGGCCTTCTCCTTCTTTACCACCAATTGTTCCGCGTATTCCTGATATTGATTTTATTAATGTCATATTTATAAGATTTTTAGACGTAAGCTATGAGATAAAAGGCTCATTTTAACGCTATTTTTTTATATTTTCAATTGCTAAATTAATTCTTTTTACGGTCTCATCTTTTCCAATCATTTCAATAATAGAAAATAAATCGGGACCTGCTCCTGCACCAACAATGCAAAGACGAAGAGCATTCATTACTTTACCCATGCCAAGTTCATTTTTTTCAATGTATGCAACAACGGCATTGTGAGCCGTATCTCTGTTAAAGTTTGATATTTCTGATAAAATATTTTTTACCGATACCATTAATTCAGGAGAGTCTTGTTTCCATTTCTTTTTTACAGTTTTTGCATCGTATTCTGTTGGTGCTTGAAAAAAGAAATATGAGTTATTCCAAAGTTCTGAAACAAAATTACTTCTTTCACGAACCATTTCTACAATTTTTGTAATTTTTTGCTCTGATGCGTTTATTGATTTTTCTGCAAGAATAATTTTAAATTCGTTTACAATAGTTGCAATTGGTAACTTTTGCATCCATTGATGATTATACCATTTTGCTTTATCGGGGTCGAAACGTGCACCTGATTTACTAACTTTTTCAAGTGAAAATTCATTAATTAGTTCGTTAAGTTGCATTATTTCTCTTTCGTCGCCCGGATTCCAACCTAAAAATGCAAGCATATTTACAAAGGCTTCAGGGAAGTATCCATCTTCGCGGTAACCTTTATAAATATCGTCAGAATTTGGAACATTCCAATTTATTGGAAATACAGGAAAGCCCATTTTGTCACCATCACGTTTGCTTAATTTACCATTGCCTGTTGGTTTTAAAATAAGAGGTAAATGCGCAAATTTAGGCATTTCATTTTCCCAACCTAATGCTTTATAAAGCATAAAATGTAAAGCTAAAGATGGCAACCATTCTTCGCCACGAATTACATGCGAAATTTTCATTAAATGGTCGTCAACCACATTTGCCAAATGATAAGTTGGTAATCCGTCTGATTTAAAAAGTACCTTATCGTCAAGGGTTGATGTGTTTACTCTTACTTCGCCACGGATAATATCTTGCATTATTATTTCTTCATTTTTAGGTGTTTTAAATCTAATAACGTAAGCTGTATTTTTATTTATTAATTCGTCAACTTCTTCTTTAGAAAGATTTAACGAGTTTTTTAAATTAGCACGAGTATTTGGCCCGTAAGTAAAAACAGATTTGTTTGCTTCGGCTTCTTGTCGTAAAGAATCAAGTTTTTCAGCTGTATCAAAAGCATAATATCCCCAGCCGTTTTCAATTAATATATTTGCATATTTTTTATAAATATCGCGACGTTCCGATTGTTTGTAGGGTCCGTATTTACCACCTTGTTTTATTCCTTCATCAACTATTAAGCTTGCCCATTTAAGCGATTCTTCAATATATTCTTGAGCACCCTCTACAAAACGAGTTTGGTCGGTATCTTCAATTCTTAAAATAAAATCACCACCGTGTTTTTTTGCAAACAAATAGTTAAATAATGCTGTTCTAACTCCACCTATGTGTAACGGTCCTGTTGGACTAGGGGCAAATCGTACTCTTACTTTCGACATTTTACTATATTTTTTATGCAAAGATAAGTATTAAATATTTGATTTTTTATTCATATACAAACTGTTTTTTTAATGAAAAAACTAAAAGCACCAAATATAGTTATGGGTATAACACGCCTATTATTTAGCCTCATTATGTAATATATTTACATATTATATAAAACAACTATAAACCTTTTATATACTGTTTATTGGTTGTATTTGCAATGTATTGTTTTAAATTTGTGTTTGCATCTTCATTTATAGCTTTTTCAAATAACTGAATAATTTTTTCTTTCTCGATAAGTAAAACCGTATTTGTTTTAATATTGCGAAAATCTATTAAATAATTATCAAAAAAGTTTGGTAAATCGGAAATAATATTAGTGTTTAAAAAGTTATTTCCGTTATATAATTTGTTATAATTCCCTTTAGTTTTATTTATAAAATAAGTTTGTTGTTTTGTGTTTGTTATTGAATCCCATTTTTTGCAATCAGAAATACAAGTGTTTTCAATTATATTTTTTTTGCAGCCACTAACTTGCTGAAATAAGCAGGCTCTACTTATCATTGTAGTAATTGGATGGTAAATACTATAATGTAAAGTGAAATTATCAGGCGATTTAATATTTTTAATTTGGTTTTTGTTTATTTCGTTAGAAATAAATGCTCCGGAGCAATTAAATTTTTCTTTTAGTGCAAGCAAGCTGTATGAGTTTGTAATATTTAAATGCGGTCCGGCAATCCACTTAATTCTATTTTCTGATGCAAAATTTGCAATTCCTGTGTTATTTGTTGCAATTATTTTAGGTTTTAATTCTTGTATAAATTTTGTTGCTAAAGCAAAATCATCATCAATAATAATTGATTGAAACCAAGGGATAAGTTTAGTGTTTTCCTTAAACAAATTAATATATTTATTGTAACTATTTTTTAATGAACTAGGTATCTCAAAATATATTTTTGCGTTTGTTTTATTGCATAAGCAAATGTCGTTAAACGAAGAAATTAATACCGAAATTGAGGTGCTTGTGTTTTGTTTCTGATGGCTAATGTTGGGTAATTCTATCGGTTTATTAAATATTTTACCATTATATAATTGCGATAAAACTTCATTCTTTAAGGAAGTTATTTCGCTGAAAGCTAAAAATAATTCTGTTTTTAAATTTACCGCTAATTTGCTTATTATAAATTCAGTATCGTTAATTGTTTTGAATCGTTTAATTATAGTTTCGTAGTTTAAAGGTTCGTTGCCGCTTGTTTTTAAATTTGACTTAGAGTATAAGGTAAAAGTATTGATTTCAGTTTTAACAACAATTTTTAATGGTTCTCCTTCTTCGCCAAAAACACTTATTTCAATAGGCTTTTTGTGAATATTTACAACATCTATTTTATGTTTAACAGTTTCTTTAATTTTATCTTTTTCAGCATATAATTTTAATGATGCTTTTTCTAACTCATTGCTATTATCTATATTGTTAATATCTGACAAATGTTTTATTGAATTATCGCGAGGATTATCAATAAACATATTTTTACTTATTTTATTTGTTAAAAAGCCATTTGTAAAATCGCGATTAAAAATTTTAAATAAATCAGAGTTATCAGTGTTTTTTATATTAGAATAGTAATTATTTATATGTTTTCGCCAAGTATTAACAACAGTGTAAACATAATCGTATTTTTTAATTCTTCCTTCAATTTTAAGTGATGATACACCCGCTTTAATTAATTCATCTAAATTATTAAATGCTGAATTATCTTTTAAATTTAGAGGGTAGTTATTACCGTTTTCTGTTGTTAAATATTTATCTCTGCAAGCCTGACTACACCTACCTCTGTTGCCGGAATTACTACTCTGTACAGAGCTTATATAGCAAACGCCGGAAAAAGAAATGCAGTACGATCCGTGTACAAAAACTTCTGTTTTTATATTTTTATTTGTTGCGTAGTTTGTAATATATTTAATTTCAGATATATTAAGTTCTCGTGCTAAATTTACCCTGTCGATATTAAACACCTTCAAAAATTTTATTTGACCTGAATTATGTGTGGTTGTTTGAGTTGATGCATGTATTTTCAAACTCTTGAAATATATAGAAACTAAATAAAATAAACCGATATCTTGAATTATTACAGCATCAATACTAGTATTAACTAGTTTATTTAATAAATTAATAATTGCAGATATTTCATTTTCTAAAATTATTATATTTAAAGTTAGAAAAACTTTACAATTGTTTTTATGAGCTAAATATAATATTCCTTGCAAATCATAAAAACTTAGTTTCTCAGATTTATTCCTAGCATTAAATTTATCTAAACCGCAATAAACAGCATCTGCACCACCAATAATAGCTGCTTTTATCGATTCAATATTTCCTCCGGGGGCAAGTAATTCTATATAGTTTTTCACAATAAATTTTCGCAAAAGTAAATATTAAATATCGTAAACTATAATTCGTTAACTAAGTGTTGATATACCTAATTTTTTTTAATTAATTTTAACTTGATAAACTCTACTAATTAGTATATTTTTGTGAGTTGCTAAAAAAATAGCATAATTTAAAAATAATTGTAAAATAATGGGAATTTTTGATAAAATACTTGGAGCTTTTGTAGGAAACAAGGCAGATAGAGATATTAAAGCCATACAGCCATATGTTGATAAAGTTAATGAAGTATATGATAGTATTAAAGTATTATCTAATGATGGTTTACGTGAAAAAACACTAGAGCTGAAACAACGAATAACAGATAGTATTCAGCCTTTAAACGATGAAATTTCTGAGCTTAATAAAAATATTACTGATAATAAAGTTGAATTAGAAGACCGAGAAGCCATTTATAACAAAATAGATAAACTTGAGGAAGAAATAACAGTAAAAATAGAAGAAATACTAGAAGAAATATTACCAGAAGCATTTGCTATTGTTAAAGATACTGCTCGTAGATTCTTTGAAAATGAAGAAATAGAAGTTACAGCTACTCAATTTGACAAAGATTTATCGTTAAAAGCTGCTAATGTTGAAATTGATGGAGATAAGGCGATATGGTATAATAAGTGGGAAGCTGGAGGAACTGAAATTACTTGGGATATGGTACATTACGATGTACAGCTTTTTGGTGGTGTTGCTCTACATAAAGGTAATATTGCTGAGATGGCAACAGGAGAGGGTAAAACACTTGTGGCAACCTTGCCTGTTTTCTTAAATGCACTTACCGGTCGTGGTGTCCATTTGGTAACAGTAAACGATTATCTTGCAAAACGTGACTCGGAGTGGATGGGACCTTTATTTCAATTTCATGGTTTAAGTGTTGATTGTATCGACAAACATAATCCAAATTCTGATGCTAGAAGAAAAGCTTATAAAGCCGATATTACTTACGGAACAAATAATGAGTTTGGTTTCGATTATTTGCGTGATAATATGGCAGTAAGTCCAAAAGACCTAGTTCAACGTAAACACAATTTTTCTATTGTTGATGAGGTTGATTCTGTGTTAATTGATGATGCTCGTACTCCATTAATTATTTCTGGACCTACCCCAAAAGGCGACAACCAGTTATTTGATGAGATGAAACCAAAGGTTGAAGTTTTATTTAGTGAGCAAAAGAAATTGGTGACAGAAATTCTAGCAAAAGCAAAAAAATATATTTCTGAAGGAAACGAGAAAGAAGGTGGGCTTTTGCTTTTACGTGCATGGAAAGGTTTACCTAAAAATAAAGCAATAATAAAGTATTTAAGCGAAGAAGGCATGAAATCACTGTTATTAAAAACAGAGAATATATACATGCAAAACAATAACAAAGAAATGTATAAAGTTACTGATGATTTATTCTTTGTTATTGATGAAAAAAACAATTCAATTGAACTTACCGATAAAGGAGTTAACACAATAACTTCTAATACTGATGACCCCAATTTCTTTATTTTACCTGACATAGGAACCGAAATTGCCGATATCGAGAAATCGGAATTGGACGACAATGAAAAGTTAGAACAGAAAGATAAAATGCTTAGCGATTATGGTGTGAAATCGGAACGTGTTCATACAATAAATCAACTATTAAAAGCATATACATTATTCGAAAAAGAAAATGAATACGTTGTTGTTGACAACAAGGTTAAAATTGTTGATGAGCAAACAGGTCGTATGATGGAAGGCCGTCGTTATTCTGACGGATTGCACCAAGCTATTGAGGCAAAAGAGAATTGTAAAATTGAGGCAGCAACACAAACCTATGCAACCGTAACTTTACAAAACTATTTTAGAATGTATAATAAGCTTGCCGGTATGACAGGTACAGCTGAAACAGAAGCAGGTGAGCTTTGGAATATCTATAAATTAGATGTAATTGTAATTCCAACAAACCGTCCAATTGCTAGAATTGACCACGAAGATTTAATTTACAAAACAAAACGTGAAAAATATAACGCAGTAATCGATACTATTGTTGATTTGGTTAATGCAGGTCGTCCGGTTTTGGTAGGTACAACTACAGTTGAAATTTCAGAACTTTTAAGTCGTACTCTTAAAATTAGAGGAATAAAACACAATGTGCTTAACGCAAAGCTACACCAAAAAGAAGCTGATATAGTTGCCGAAGCCGGTAGGGCAGGAGTAGTAACTATTGCAACAAATATGGCAGGGCGTGGTACCGATATTAAGCTTACCGATGAGGTTAAAAAAGCAGGCGGTCTTGCTATTGTTGGTACAGAGCGTCATGAATCTCGTCGTGTTGACCGTCAGTTACGTGGTCGTGCCGGACGTCAGGGTGACCCGGGTTCATCACAATTTTATGTTTCGCTTGAAGATAATTTAATGCGTCTTTTTGGTTCAGATAAAATTTCTAAAATGATGGATAGACTTGGCTTAAAAGAGGGTGAAGTTATTCAGCATTCAATGATAACAAAATCAATTGAGAGAGCTCAAAAGAAAGTTGAAGAAAATAACTTTGGTATTCGTAAACGACTTCTTGAGTACGATGATGTAATGAACTCGCAACGTGAGGTAATTTACAAACGAAGAAGACATGCTTTATATGGCGAACGTATTGGCGTTGATATAGTTAATTTATTTTATGATGTTTGCGAAGGTATAGTTGCTGAGTGTCATGGCTATGTCGATTATAATGAGTTTGCAATTGAAATATTAAGAGTACTTTCAATCGAAAATCCGGTAACAGAAGAGGAATATTTAAAATTAAACTTAACTGAAATTGTAGAAAAAGTTTACGAAGAGGCATTAGGTTCGTTTAAACGTAAAGCTGAAATTATTACAAAGCAAGCATGGCCTGTAATTAAAGATGTATATGAAAATCAGAGAGGTCAATATGAAAATATTGTAGTTCCAATTTCTGATGGTTTAAAAGTTTACAGTATTACGGTAAATCTTGAAAAGGCTTATGAAACGCAGGGAGCAGAGCTCGTTAGTGAGTATGAGAAAGCTTCAATATTAATGTCAATTGATGATTCGTGGAAAGAGCATTTGCGTGAAATGGACGACTTAAAAACATCGGTGCAAAATGCAAGTTACGAGCAAAAAGATCCATTATTAATTTATAAATTTGAATCGTTTGAGTTATTTAAACAGGTAGTAGATAAAATTAACAGAGATGTAATATCAATGTTAATGAAAGCACATATTCCTATTTCTGATGGTAGCTCGGTACAGCAAGCACCACAAGTTAAACAGATGGATATGAGTAAATACGAAACAAGTCGTACCGACGATTCGTTTACCGGAGGTGATACTCGTGAAAAACAAAAAATACAGCCTGTTAAAGTTGAAAAACAAGTAGGGAGAAACGAACCTTGCCCTTGTGGAAGTGGTAAAAAATATAAAAATTGCCACGGAAAACCCGGTGCAGAGTCTTTATAGGTATATTTCAGATGCCCGAAAAAACAGATATAAAACAAATAGTATTGATATTAATATCAGCAGTTGTATTTATGTCTGTTTTTTTTATACTAACTAAGAAAATATATGTAAAAAAAGATACTGCATTTTATACAACTACTTTTTTTTACAAAAAAAGCAAAATTGATAGTGTTACATATAATTGTGAATATAGCCATATAAAATCTGAAATAAAACTAGACACAATAAGTTTTGATACCTTAAAATCGATAGTAATATCGCCAACTGTAAAACTTGATACATCAGATACCGAGTTATTTTTAATTTTAAGTATTGATTATAATAATAAGAATGTCTTTTGGAAATCTTATAGATTACAAAGTCAGGTATTTGAATTAAATAAATGGAAAAAAATAAAGCAAATTCAAAATTTTGATAATTTTTATTTTGATAAAAATTATGTGGTAAAAACATATTTTTGGAATAAAACTAAAAGTAATTTTCAAATAAAAAATATTGAGTTAAAGTTATATTCTGAACCTCAAGAAAATTATAATTTAATTTTCAATAAGAATTAACATGAAATTTTCAAGCAAAAATATTGCACTGGTAATACTAACTTTAATGTCTGTTATTTTTGTTGTGTTTTTTTATGGAAATATATTGCAATCTCCAAATAATTTTATGTTTTGTTATTCAGGTGATGCGTTAAAAAATTATGCGAATTTTAAGTATCATATTCAGTACGATAATAGTTTTATAAGTTATAATGGTGTTTTTTATCCTTATGGGGAAAGTATTATTTTTACAGATATTCATCCTGCCTTAGCTAGTTTTTATAAGCTACTAGGTTTTATTTTTCCAAGTATTGGGTATTATTCTGTTGGAATAATAAATTTACAGATTCTATTGTCAATTATTATAACTTCAATAGTATTATTTTTTGTATTTATAAGATTAAAAGTATCTGAGTTTACATCTGTATTTGGTGCTTTTGCAATTACAGTTTTATCATCACATATTTTGCTTCTAAATTATGGACATTGGGCTTTGAGCTATGCATGGTCATTACCACTTGCGTGGTTATTACTTATTATTTTTCTAGAGAAAAATAATAAGTTGAAATGGTCAATATTTATTGCAATAAATACTTTTTTATGGTTTTTAACACATGGATATCAGGGATTAACAACGCTTTTATTTACCGCATCGGTATTTTTAATGCTGTTAATTAATAATATTAAAGAAAAGCAGAAGTTGATATTATTTGCCAAACATTTTGTAATACAAGTTATTGCTCCGGTAGGTGTGTATTATTTTTTTACAATTATTTTTGATAATCATCTAGAAAGAATAAATATGCCATTTACTACGGCATATACATCAGATATTAATTTTATATTAACACCAAATTATTCATTTTTAAAACCTTTGTACTATTTTTTTAATGATTTTACTGTTGTTGATAAAAGCTGGAGTTTAATTGGTAATTACATTGGTTTTTCAACTCTTGTAATAGGCTTTGTGTTTTTAATAAAATATTCAAAATATAAGCACATTCTTAAAAAAGATGGCTTTAATTTATTTATTCCCGCATCCTTTATTATTCTTGCCTATTCGTTTGGAATGCCATTTAAATATAATTTAGAATTTGTATTAGATTTTATACCTAAAATAAAGCAATTTACTGGTCTAGGGCGATTTGCATGGGTGTTTTATTTTGTAATAACAGTGTTTGGTTTTTATTTTATCGATAAAATTATTAAACAAAAATATTTAAAATATTCATTGGTGTTTTTAGCTGCTTTTGTAATGAGTATAGAGGGTGGGGCATATCATGCTCATATTTCAAAAACAATTGATAATCCTAATATTTTAAAACAAGAGAGTATTCCTGTAGTATATAAAGAGTTAACAAATATTGATGTGTCAAAATATCAGGCAGTAATAACCTTGCCATTTTTTATAAATTATGGTAATCCTTATTCTACCGATTATGCAGCGCAAAAATCATCATATTTATATTCTGTTATTCCTTCATTTACAGGGCTACCCACCTTAAATGCTACATTATCACGTCCTCCATTAGACGAAGAACGAAAATTAATGCAGTTTTTTTCGCCAAATAATTATTATAAAGAGATAAAAACAGATTTTAAATCGGATAAGCCTTTTTTAATATTACATACGAAAGAAAAATTACCCAAGAGAGAAGCTGATTTCTTGAAAAATTGTACAAAGTTAAAGTCTACAAAAAATTACGACTTATATGAAATTGATTTTAATAAGGTTTTTGATTTTGATTCTAAAAAAGTTTTTGATGATTATTACAGAATAAAAAATTCTTTAATACTAAAAAATTCTGTTCTTATTTCAGACTCATCGTTTATTTATTTCAATAATTTTAATAAAAATATTAATGATACAAGTTTGTTTGGTAATGGAGTGTATTCCAAATATAAATTAAATAGTACTCCTGTATTAAGATATGAATGTACTAATTTAGAAATTGGAAAAATATATAATATCAGTTTCTGGTATTTCAATAAAAATTACGATCAAGCATTTACTGTTATTAATTTAAAAGAAATAAATCTATATAATAATTCTACTGTTAATAATGTTAATATTTCCCCATTAAGCAGTGAGATTATATACGGAAATTGGAGTTATGTTGAAATAGATTTTGAAATTGTAGATAAATCTAATATCTTATTATTGAATAATATCTCGCAAGATGAATTTCTTGATAATAAAATTTACATTGATAATTTATTAATTAGAGAAAAATCGATTGATTGTTATCAAGAAGTAGGAGATAGTATATTGTTAATTAATAATATGATATACAAATTGCCATAGTTTAGTAATTATGTTGTAAAACATTTATTTAGCATTATATTAAAATAATAAATTTATAATTGATGCGTTAGTAATGTAAACTAATCAAAAAGTTATATTTGCGTATGAACAGTAACTCTACTTTATTAATTGACGTATCACAACAAGGGAAAATAGAAATAATAGATTTGCGAGAAATAATTAATCTTGACAATCAGTTTTCAGATGTGTTATCACATATTGAAAAATCTAATTTAACACCTTCACAAAAAGTGATTGAAAATATATTAAACGAATTATAGTCTTATTTAATCTCTATAGTTAAGTCGTTTTTATATATAATTGTATTCAGTTGAGAATTTACAAAATGGTTTTTAAATTTTTCAAATTTAAACTTATAAATATACCCTTCTATTTCTGCATTTAGAATGCAATTACACATATTAGATTTGTACTTAACATAACTAGATATTAAAAGCTTAGAAATATCATATCCAATATATGAATAAGTAGTTGCCTCACAATTATATTCATCTTTATAAGATTTGTTAAAATCTAACACTTTTTCATTATTGTAATCAACATTTCTATTATTAAATACTGTTAAGTTTAAATTATGATAATATTCTGTTTGAATTTTGAATTTTAACCATTCTTTAAAACCAATTAAAATAATTGTATCGGTTAATGCTGCTACATGTAATTTAGTAACTACATTTGTTACAAACCCTTCTTTAGTTGATAAAACTATTACAACATTGTGTTTTGTTTTGTCAATAAATGGTTTTAGCTTTTTTGTTTCTGTAAAGTTAATATTATGAATAGTAATCGAATCATTTCTTAATTTCCTAAGTTTTTGAGAGTATTTCCAAACAGTTTTTAAATTATCTTCAGAGCCATCTGAAATTACAATATAATTAACGTCACCAATATTTGAAACGTAATCAGTAATCTTATTAAAAATTACATCTTTAGATGACTCTACCTGAATAAAAGAATAATCTTTGTTAAATTTAGAAGATACATCAATCAATGGGTTAATTATAGGAACATTAACTGGCTTATATTTTAAAGCGGTATCAAAAGTATTCTGATAAATAGGTCCAATAATAAAGTTTAATGATTTTATTTCAGGTTTAGACATAATTGCTTTAATCGTATAAACACTTTTTTTTGTATCATAAGCATATAAATCAATATTATAACCTTGTTCTTTCAGCTCTTTAAGTTTTATTAAAACTCCTTGGTAAAACTCGAAAAAAGGTTTTATTTTGGGGCGTTTATGTCCGTCTATTTTTAAATTGTTTTGCTCAATATTCAATGTTTTTATATCTAAATCGAATGGTAATAATAAGCCAATTTTTATTGTTTCAGATTTGTTAAAACTTTTTTCATCACAATTTATATTTACAGTATCAATTATATTTTGTAAGGTATCTTTTGTATTAACGCTGTCTTTTTTCTCCCATAGCGAGTTGTTGATAAATTCTTTTGTTGGTATGTTAATTATCATAGCTTTTTTTAGTCCACTTTCTTTTATTGATGGGTTGGCTTTTAGTATATCGTCTTGTGTTACATTGTATTTCTTAGATATAGAATATAAAGTTTCTCTCCTTTTAACCTTATGTTTTAAATAAGGCACATCAGTAAGTCTTGCTTCATGATTAATAGGCTTTTTGTGTTTTTTTATTTTAATTTCTTCGCCTACTTTTAAACCGTTTTTAGCATCAGGGTTGTCAGTAAAAAACTGTTCTTGACTTATTTCATATTTCTTTGTTATTGCATATACTGTTTGTCCTTTTTCTATTTTAACATAAATATAATCAGGCGATTTTCGTAAAGGTCTGCCGGTTTGTTTAAATATTTTTAGCTCTTGTCCTAACTTTAAGCCATCAAATATTTCAGGGTTTTCAGAGGCTAATTGTTTTTCTGAAACACCATAAGCTTTACATATTGAATATATTGTTTCTCCTTTTTTTACAGTGTGAATGTAGTAATGCTTACCGTTTATTATTCTAATAACTTCAGATTTTGCTACAGTATTATCTTGTGCAACTATTGTATTAGATAATATAAAAACACTAAATATTATTGTTATTATTTTTAAGTATCTCATTAATATATTTATTATCAGGTTTATATAATGTTGTGCAAAAATAGTAATTTATAAAGTTATTAAAAAGTATTGTTTATAAATAAAACTATCAACTATAAATACATCTTGGTCTGTATAATTCGTTGATTTAAAAACTATTTTAAAAATAAACATAATATTGATTATTTTTTGTTAAATTTGTTACAACCTATTGAGAAAATTATTTTATAAAATAAACACACATGAGAAAAACTTACTTTGCAAGTTTGATAGCTATTATAATTATGGCTTCAGGCAGTGCGTTCGCACAAGAGGTTGTTCATCCAACAAAAGTTACAACAGGTCATTTCTTAGGTAAATCAATACCTTTGAGAGATATTAAACCTGTAAAAAAGGATGATACTATAAAAGACAAGGGAATATCTTCAAACGAAAGAAACGAAGAAGAATTTGAACTAAATGAAAGTATGCGTGCTATTAGAGAGTATCCATACAAATCTACTGCTCAACCACAAGGACCAGACCCTGTATGGCAAAAAACAATGCCAAATAATAGGGCAGGAACTCGTGCTCCAATATTAAATTTTCAAGGGCAGAGCTCTCCTTACAATCCATCAGACTGTAATGGTTCTGTTGGGGCAAATCATTTTATGCAAGGAGTAAATAGCGATTACGAAATTTATGATAAAAACACAGGTAATGTTGTTGTTAGCTCTACAGCTTTTAATACTTTATTTTCCGGTGTTACAGGTGCCGATAGAAATGATGGCGATATTATTGTTTTATATGATGATAATGCAGATCGTTGGTTTGCTTCAGAATTTTCCATTCCTTCACAATATGGTGGAGGAAATGATATGATGCTTATTGCTGTTTCTGAAACAAACGACCCAACAGGTTCTTGGTATCGATGGTCTTTCGATGTTGACGATATGCCCGACTATATGAAATTTGGTATTTGGGAAGATGGCTACTATATGGCAGATAACCACACGGGTGGAAACGATATTTATGTTTTTGAACGTAGTGTTATGTTAAACGGAGGAGCATCTCCTAAGATGATAGGTTTTGATAATCCAAATCGTCCTAATAGTGGTTTTCATTGTATTGAGCCCTTAGATAATGATGGTCAATTTGCACCGACAGGAACTCCGGGGCAATTTATTACAATTAATGACGACGCATGGGGAGGCGGAGGCGATGAACTTTGGATTTTTGAATGTAATGTTGATTGGAATACAACCTCAAACTCAACTTTTGCAAGAACTCAAACTATTACAGTTCCTGCATTTGATAGTGATTTTGGTAACAATATGGATAACATAGCTCAACCGGGTACAAGCCAGGAGCTTGATGCAATACCTCAAATATTAATGTATCGTGCTCAATACAGAAATTTTGGTACTACGCAAACAATTGTTTGTGCACATACTGTTGATGTAGATAACACCGACCATGCAGGAGTTCGTTGGTATGAATTGCAAAATTCAGGTTCCGGTTGGAGTATTCGTCAAAGTGGTACTTATGCACCCGATGGCGATAGCCGTTGGATACCAAGTATCGCAATGGACGGACAGCATAATATTTCTTTAGCATATAGTATTTCAAGTACATCTACTTATCCTGGAATAAGATATTGTGCACAATCAGCAGCTGAAAATGCAAATGCTACCGGTACTATGGATATAGCAGAAGAAGTTATCTTAAACGGAACAGCTTCTCAAACATCATCAAACCGTTGGGGAGATTATGCCGAACTTAGCGTTGACCCTGTTGATGATGTTACATTTTGGTTTACAACACAATACAGCAATAGTGGAGTAAAAACTCAAATTGCAAATTGGCGTTTTGGAAATCCACATCTACCTCCGGGAACAAATTTTGTAATTAATACTCCAAATACACTTATTCGTCCGGTTCCTCTTTTAGAAGGTGATGATGCAACATACACAAACCTAACTACCGGAACTGTTGATACTTGGGCGTGGGATATTCAAGGAGGAAACCCTTCTACTTCAACACAGCAAGACCCCGGCACAATAAACTATCCTACCGCAGGTTTATATTACACACAACTAACAGCAACAAATGCTGATGGTGATTCAACATTAAGACGTTCAGACTACATAAGAGTAATAGATCCAAATAATGTGTTTTGCGATACAATTGTTCAGTTTTATGGAACACCTTCAATATATACTTCAGCAAATGGTTATGTTGGTGGAACAAACGAATATGATTGTAATGCTATAGCTGAAAAATTTGAAAATTTCACTCCATATAATAAATTAACAGGAGGTCGTTTCTTCTGGGCAAAAGCTACAAACGGAACATCTCCAAATGTAACATTTGCAGTTTGGGGCGATGATGGCTCCGGTAATCCTGGAACTCAGTTAGCAACAAAAACTATTGCCTTATCAGATATTGTAAATGATGCTGCAACATTAGGTTACACTGATGTTGCCTTCGATACTGATGTTATTTTACCAGGTTCTGGTGCATTTTTTATTGGTTTTGAAATACCGGGAGATGCCGTATCTGGTGACACACTAGCTATAGTAACAAATAGCGATGGTGATGGAAATGATAACACAGGTTACAGCTTATATTCTTCATGGACAGATTACTCTGCTTGGAATATGACACTTATGAATGCTATTTTTGCTTATGGTTGTTATGACCCTAACTTAGAACCTGTTGCAGATTTTGTCGGAAATCCAACTACTGTAAATGCAGGTAGCACAGTAGATTTTACAGACTTATCTTATGGTGGAGCAGCTACATCATGGTCTTGGAGTTTTGCAGGAGGTACTCCTAATACATCAACTCAACAAAACCCAACAATAACCTACAATACTCCCGGATATTACGATGTAACTCTAACCGTTTCTAATGCTAACGGAACCGATACTGAAACGAAAACTTCATACATACATGTTGTTGATGCAAACTCATGCTCATGTACAGATTTAGGGAATGTAGTTGGTAGCGAGGTGCTTTATAAAACAGGTGGTCCGGGTTACATTTCAGGAAATAACGAATATGGCGATTTAGCTAAAGCCGAATATTTTGATAATTATGCACCATATGCCAATTTAGAGGGGGCATATATTTCATTTGGAATGGCTTATGTTAATAATCCTTCAACTAATATAACAATAAACGTTTATGCTGATGATGGCGGTAATTCAGGAAATGGAACATATTCTTATAGTCCCGGAACCGTTTTAGCTACAGCAACAGTAAATATTAATGATATAAAAACTGATATTGATAATGGAGATTCTACCTATGTTTCATTTGGTTCTTTATCAATACCCGGTAATTTTTATATTGGTTTTATAATTCCTGACCCAACTGGTGGCGGTGACTCTTTAGCTGTTAGAACAGGACAACAAGATGCTGGTACTGATAAAGGATGGGAACAATGGGATAATAATAATTGGTACTCGTATAATGAAGCCGGATGGGGTGGAAGCTTTAATAATGCAATTTATCCTGTAGTTTGTAATACAGGTGCTCCAATGCCTGATTTTGAAGCAAACAATACAATTATAGCAGCAGGTGGTGTTGTAGATTTTACTGATATATCTACTTGCTCTCCTACTTCGTGGGATTGGAATTTCCAAGGAGGTACACCAAACACTTCAACACAACAAAATCCAAGTATTACATATAATACTGCAGGAACATACGATGTTACTTTAACTGCAACAAATGCTGATGGAAGTAATTCAGAGCAAAAAACTGCATACATTACAGTATTAGAGCCAATTGTTTGGTGGGATTTCCCTAATAATCCTGATAACGATTTATCCGATGGCGGAATTCCTGCTAATGATGGAACAAAAAGTATAACAACTTTTGGAGGTGCCGGAGCACCTAGTTTTGGTGCAACTGGAGCTTCTACAAATGCGGCAATTGCTCGTACTTGGGGAAGTGGCGCAGATACAAAAGGGTGGCAAGTTGATTTTACTACAACAGGCTATGGTTCATTAATGCTTTATTCTAAGCAAAATGGCGATAATCGTTCTCCAAAAGATTGGAAAGTACAATATAGTACTGATGGTAGTAGTTGGACAGATTTACCAGGAGCAACTATAACTTGTGCTAACGATTGGACAACAGGAGTATTAAACGGAGTTTCATTACCAGCTTCATTAGAAAATCAAGCCGATGTTTATCTACGTTGGATAATGACAACAAATGATGGTATTGGAGGAAGTATTTTTAATACTAGAGACAATTTAATTGATGATATAATGGTGGTAGGAGTAGCAATAGGAACACCTCCTGTTGCAGATTTTACTGCTGATAATACATCTATTTGTGAAGGTGCATCGGTAATATTTACCGATAACTCAACAAATACACCAACTTCATGGGCATGGAATTTTGGTGATGGAAATACATCAACACAACAAAACCCAACGCATGTTTATACAAGTGCAGGAACTTACACTGTAGTATTAACTGCAACAAATGCTGCAGGAAGCGATACTCAAACAAAAACAGATTATATTACTGTTTATGCAAACCCTACAGTAAGCACTTCAGTTACTGATGTAAATTGTTACGGTGGTAACGATGGAACTGCTACTGCAACAGGATCAAACGGACAAACTCCTTACGGATATTCTTGGAATACCGGTGCATCAACAGCTACAATATCAGGTTTAACATCTGGAACATATAATGTAACTGTTACCGATGCAAATACTTGTACAGCAACCGGTACTGCAACAGTTAATCAACCTGCATCTGCATTATCAGCTAATATTACTGCAACAACAAATGTTTCTTGTAATGGTGGTAGCGATGGTTCTGCAACAGTTTCTGCTAGCGGTGGAACATCTCCATATACTTATGAGTGGCCTTCTACAAATACAGGAACTACAGAAAGTAATTTAGCCTCAGGAAATTATATTGTAACTGTTACTGATGCTAATTCGTGTACAGCAACAGCAACAGCAACAATTTCAGAGCCTTCAACTGCTCTTTCTACTTCTATTTCGGGTAATGATGTAAATTGTAATGGTGGTAACGATGGTGATGCAAGTGTTACAGCTACAGGTGGAACATCACCTTATTCTTATAACTGGAGTAACGGAGGTTCTACAGCAACGATATCAAATCTAACTGCAGGAAATTATAACGTAACTATTACTGATGCTAACGGTTGTACAAGTACTGAAAGTATAACTATTAATGAACCTTCAACAGCCCTTTCTACTTCAATTAGTGGAAACGATGTAAATTGTAATGGTGGTAACGATGGTGATGCAACTGTTACTGCTACAGGTGGAACTACTCCTTATTCTTATTCGTGGTCAACAGGTGGAAGTACTGATAATATAACAGGTTTATCACAAGGAACATATACTGTTACAGTAAGCGATGCTAACAGTTGTATAAGTACAGAGAGTATAACTATAAACGAACCTGCAAACGCACTTTCAACATCAATATCAGGTAATGACATAAGTTGTAATGGTGCTAACGATGGCGATGCAACTGTTGCTGCAATAGGAGGAACTACTCCTTATTCATATTCATGGTCAACAGGTGGAAGTAGTGATAACATAACAGGTTTATCACAAGGTACATATACTGTTACAGTAAGCGATGCTAACAGTTGTACAAGTACCGAAAGTATAGTTATAAATGAGCCGACAACATTATCAACATCAATTTCCGGAACTAATGTAGATTGTAACGGAAATAGCACCGGTAGTGCTAGTGTTACTGCAACAGGAGGAACAAGTCCTTATTCTTATGCATGGAACACAGGGGCAAGTACAAATACAATAAACAGCTTAACAGCAGGCAGTTATACTGTAACTGTTACCGATGCAAATAATTGTTCAAATAACGAAAGTATAAATATAACAGAACCTAATGCATTAACACTGTCAATTGCAGGAACCGATGCAAGTTGTAATGGTAGTTCAGACGGTTCGGCAACCGCAACTGTTGGTGGAGGAACTTCTGCTTATAATTACTCATGGTCGTCAGGCGGAAGTAGTGCAACAGAAACCGGTTTAGGAACAGGAACATATAATTTAACTGTTACTGATGCTAATTCTTGTACAATTTCTGATAATGTTACTATAAACGAACCAACAGCAATAGTGGTTTCTGAAACACATAATGATGCAACTTGCGGAAACTCTGATGGTAGTATAACAGCATCGGCAACAGGTGGTGCAGGTTCTTATACTTACGCTTGGTCAAACGGAGGTAGTAGTGCTACAATCTCAGGTTTAAATGCAGGAACTTACACTGTAACAGTAACCGATGCTAATGCTTGTACTAACAGTTTAGCTATATCAATAAGTAATATTGGAGGACCTTCATTAACAATGAGTAGCACCGATGTAACTTGTAATGGTGGTAACGATGGTTCAGCAGCAGTTTCAGCTACAGGCGGCACAACGCCTTATTCTTATTCGTGGTCAACAGGTGGAACTAACGATAATATATCCGGTTTAACCGCAAATAGTTATTCTGTAACTGTTACTGACGGAAACTCTTGCTCGGCAACAGGAAACGTAACTATCAATGAGCCAAGTGCGATTACTGCAATAGAAACAATTACTGATGTTGAATGCAACGGAGGTAATGATGGCGAAATTTCATTAGCTGTTTCAGGTGGAACAAATCCATATACTTTTGTATGGTCTAATTCATCTACATCTAACCCATTAACAGGGTTACAAGCAGGAAATTATAATGTTACTGTTACTGATAATAATGCTTGCACTCAAACTTTTGCTAATTATATGGTAAATGAGCCAACAGCAATAATAGTAGCACAAACAGTTACTGATGCAACTTGCTACGGTGGTAACGATGCTTCTGTAACACTTAATGTAAGTGGAGGTACAAGTCCATACACTTACGCTTGGTCAAGTGGAGGAAATGGTGCAACAGAAACCGGATTAAGTGCAGGAAACTATACTGTAACGGTAACTGATAATCATAACTGTTCTACAGTAGAAAATGTTACAGTTGGCGAAGGTGCAGAAATTATTCTTACAATGAACTCTACTGATGCAAGTTGTGGTTCATCAAACGGAACTGCTGATGTAAGTGTTACAGGTGGAACATCACCTTATACATATTTATGGAACACAAGCGAAACAACTGATGCTATATCGGCACTTGCTGCAGGTACATATTCTGTAACTGTTACAGATAATAACTCTTGTACAGCAAATTCAAGTGTAAATGTAAATAATGTAGGTGGTCCTACCTTAACAGTGAACACTACTGATGTAAGTTGTTATGGCGGAAATGACGGTACTGCAAATGTTGTGGCTACAGGTGGTACAACTCCATATACATATGCTTGGTCATCAGGTGGAAACACTGATACAGAAACAGGATTAAGTACAGGTAGCTATACTGTTACAGTAACTGATGCTTCAACTTGTTCATCTACAAGTGTTGCAAATATTAATGAACCGGCTGAATTAATAGTTTCTGGTACAGTAAGTGATGCAACATGTGCCGGTTGTACCGATGGCTCAATATCATTAAATATTACCGGAGGAACAACTCCATATTCATATTCTTGGTCAGACGGAAGTTCTAATCAAGATATAACAAATGCAGGAGCAGGAAGTTACACTGTAACAGTTACCGATGCTAATGGCTGTCAAGCAATTGAAACATATAATATAAATGAACCAAACTCAATGACAATTACAATTGTGTCAACAACAGATGCAAGTTGTTACGGAGTTTGTGATGGTTCAGCTACAATATCTGTAGCAGGAGGTACAAGCCCATATTCTTATGCTTGGCCAAGTGGAAATGCAGGAACAACTGAAAACGGATTGTGTGCAGGAATTTGGACTGTTACTGTAACCGATGCAAGTGGTACTACTGCAATGCAAGATATTACTATTAATGAACCAACTGAAATATCAAATACATTTACTGTAAACGATGCAAATTGCGGAGTTTCAGATGGCTCAATATCAACAAATGTAAGCGGTGGCACATCTCCTTATAACTATGTTTGGAGTACAGGTTCTACAAACGATAATATTTCATCTGTTGGTGCAGGAACATATTATTTAACCGTAACTGATGCAAACTCTTGTCAAAAAATAGATAGTGCAGATGTTGGAAATATTGGAGGTCCTACTCTATCAATAACATCAACAAATGTTAGTTGTTTTGGTTTGTCAGATGGAAGTGCAACTGTTGTTGCAAATGGTGGTTCATCACCTTATACTTATGCATGGTCATCAGGTGGAAACACTGATACAGAAACAGGATTATCGGCATCAACATATACAGTAACTGTAACCGATGCAACATCTTGTATATCAACTGAAGATGTAACAATTTCAGAACCAACTGAAATTACAGCAATAGAAACTGTAACTGACGTAAGTTGTGCAGGTAGTAGTGATGGAAGTATTTCAATTAGTGTTTCAGGAGGTTCTTCTCCGTATAACTATAACTGGTCGAGTGGAGGAACAAACGCTACAGAAACAGGCTTAGCAGGTGGAGCATATTCTGTTACTGTTACCGACAATAATGCTTGTACTTTTGAGGCAACTTATACAGTTAACGAAGGTCCTGCACTGAATATGAGTGTAGTTTCAACAAGCGATGTAAGTTGTAATGGTGGAAACAATGGTTCTGCTATTGTTAATTTAGATGGAGGAACTGCTCCTGTTACATATACTTGGGATAACAGCTCAATAGGTAATACAATCTATAATCTTGAAGTTGGAACATATAATGTAACTGCCGTTGATGTAAATGGTTGTACTGCAAATACAAGTGTTACAATAAACGAACCTACAGCAATGCAGATTGATGTAAATACTGTTGATGCTCATTGCGGAAACAGCGATGGTTCTGCTACAGTTGTTGCAAGTGGAGGAATATCACCATATAATTATTTATGGTCTGATGGTTCAACCGAAGATAATTTAACCAACTTGGCAATGGGAATATATATTGTAACTGTTACCGATGCAAACGGATGTCAGCAAGTTATCACTAATGTGATAAATAATACTAATGCTCCAATTATTACATTGGTTGGCTCAAATGTATATTGTAACGGAGATAGTACCGGAACAATTACATCAAATGTAACAGGCGGTACTCAGCCATATAGCTATTTATGGTCAACAGGAAGTACAGAGGATAATATTTACAATTTAGTTGCAGGAGATTATTTTGTATCTGTAAGCGATGCTAACAATTGTACTTCTATTGCTCAGCACTCTATCACACAACCTGATACAAAACTTAAAATTAATTCGGAGATTACTCAGTCAAGTTGTAATGAGATGAATGATGGAGCAATTCAACTTTCTGTAGAGTATGGTACAGAACCATATAATTATACATGGAGTACAGGTGAAGCAACTGATTATCTAGAAAATGTGAAGGTGGGTATATATAATGTAACTGTTACCGATGCTAACAATTGTGAAACTAGCAATGTAGTTGAAGTAACATCTGTTAAAGAAAGTTGTTTACATGTTTATAATACTTTAACACCAAATGGTGATGGTAAAAATGATACTTGGATTATTGATGGAATTGAAAACTTCTCTAATGTTGATGTAAAAGTATTTAACCAATGGGGTAACTTAGTATGGGAGCATACTGGTTATTATGAAAATTGGGATGGTACCAAAAATGGTAAATTATTACCTGCAGCAACTTATTATTACATTCTTGATTTAGGAAATGGTTTTGATGTGTTAAAAGGAGACTTAACAATAATATCATCGGTAAATAGAACGCCTATAAAGCCAAAAAAGAAAAAGGTAATTTATAAAAAAGGAGTAGTTTTAAATAATAATTCTAAAAACTTATAAAAAATAGTGTAATGAAAAAGTTTTTAATAATAATATCGATAGTTTTTGTAGCGTTTACAGTAAATGCACAGCAAAATACAACTTTCAGCCAATATATGTTAAATTACTACTCTATAAATCCTGCAGTAGCAGGAACAGAGTCGTATATGCCAATTGCTTTGGGCTTTCGTCAGTCGTGGACAGGTTTTACAAATGCCCCAAGTATGCAAATGATTAGTGGGCACACAGCCATTAATAATGAAATGGGAGTTGGTGCAAAAATTTATAATTTTTCAACCGGTCCATCTCGTAAAACAGGTGTTGAGGGTACTTATGCTTACCGTTTTGATTTTGGCGATGATATGCACTTATCTTTAGGGCTTTCAGTTCTTATGTATCAAATGTATTTAGATATTACAAAACTTGATATGAAAGACCAAGATGATAATGTACTTTATGGTTCGTCAGCTCATAGAGTTATAGTGCCTGATGCTTCATTTGGGGCTTATTTTTATGCAAAAAACTATTTTGCAGGTGTTTCAATTAATCAATTGTTTAATCGTAAAGTTGACTTTGCGACTAATTATTTGAAAGAGGAACAAGTAAGACATTATTATTTAATAGGTGGTTATAATTACGAAATTAATGATAATTTTACTGTTCAACCATCGTTGATGGCTAAATTTATTGAAGCAGGTGCGTTCCAAATGGATTTAAATGCTAAAGTGATTTATAAGAAAATGTTCTTTGGGGGAGTGTCGTACCGTTTTGGAGAATCGATTGTAATGATGTTTGGTGTTGATATTAAAAATATAACACTTGGCTATTCTTATGATTATACACTTAATGAAATTGGTAATTACAGTAATGGCTCTCACGAGTTAATGGTTATTTTTAAACTTGGTGGTAAATCTACAGCTTCGTTATAGAAGTGTAAAAATATAGCATAAAAAAAGCTCCTTATGGAGCTTTTTTTATGCTATATTTTCTGTAAATTATTAAAATCCAAAAGCATCTTTAATAGATGGCAACCAAGCTTTAATTCTTTCATCAGTTTTTTCTTTTTCGTTGTCTTCGTCAACAACTAAACCGTAAAAGTTACCGTTTTCATTAACAGCGTGCGACTCTTGATATTCAAAACCTGTAGTAGGAAATTCGCCAACTAATTTAACTCCTTTGCTAGCTAACTCGTGAGCTAAAAAGCCTAAAGACTCAACAAAATGAGAAGGATAAGTTATTTGATTTCCTAAACCAAATGCAGCAATAGTTTTACCGGTAAAATCAATTTTGTTAAACTCAGGTAAAAATTTATCCCAATCTGTTTCAGTATCTTCGTTATCCCATGCGTCTTTTCCTAATGATGAAATACCAAATATTATTTTATCATATTTTTCAACATCACTGTGTTTAGCGTCTTTTATTGGAATCAAGTCAACCTTATTGTTTCCAATTTGTTCTGCAACTTTTGTTGCAACATTATTGCAATTTCCGCCAACCGGTCCAAAAAATAATCCTATTTTATCCATAATAATATAATTTTTCACAAAAGTAATAAATAAGGTATTTAAATACCTTTTATTTATTATGTCTTATAACATACTTAGCTATTTATATAATCAAATGTTTTAATGAATTTACTTATATCAAGAGAACGATATTATTTTGAAATACTATTCTTTTATATATTTCAATAAAACCTATATCAAACCCAAACAAAATTAAAATACTTGTTGTATTTCACCCTTTAAGAAATCGATAGCTGCTTGTGTAGGGCTTGCATTTAAAGCAACAGTACTCTCTAAAATTGTTTTACTCAGTTCTATAGCCGGACTATCTCTGTCAACTTTATCCATACTGCTGTTAATTAATTTTATTGTTTGTTCTTTTGATGTTTTAATTACAGCCCAAGCTTGTGCTGAAATGTAAATTTGTTGGCTCAAATTATGTTCGTATTCAGCTCTAATAACTTTTAATAATCCACTTTGTAATTGTCTTGATGTCATTTTAGGTTCCATTATTCTCATAATAATAGATTCAGGAGAAATGCGTTCAAGAAACAAAGTTAATCGCTCGTAAGCTTGAAGCTTTATTGGTGTTATTGTTTTTAAATTAGCCATACGTAATTCCATTTTACGTTTTTTTTGGTCGGTTTCTAAAAACGAACGAATAATTAAGTATGACGTGCCAAAAACTATTAGCGATGGTAATGTGTATTTTAATACTTCGAATAATGTTTCCATAAATGTATTTTTTTTGTAAAAATAAATAAAAATAAACGATTATTAATATTTACTTTTATTTCAGCTTCAAATTAATAAATTTTAATATTTATATAATTTATCTCAATGTAATTGTAATAAAATATTACTTTTGTAGTTAATTTAAGAAAAATACAAGACTTATGGCAAAGACCGTTTACGTAGGAATGAGTGCCGATTTAATTCATCCAGGACATTTAAATATAATAAAAGAAGCTAGTAAATTAGGCGATGTGATTGTCGGAGTTTTAACTGATAAAGCTATTGCATCATATAAACGATTACCAACTTTAAAATTTGAGCAGAGAAAACTTATTATAGAAAGTATAAAAGGAGTTACAGAGGTCGTTGCCCAAAATGAATTAGATTATTCTGTAAATTTACGTAAAATAAAACCTGATTTTGTTGTTCATGGCGACGATTGGAAAGATGGAGTACAAAAAAGAGTAAGGCAAAAGGTTATTGATATTTTGGCAGAATGGGGTGGAAAGCTGCATGAAGTTCCTTACACAAAAGGTATTTCGTCAACTCAACTTAATAAAGCTGTAAAAGAAATTGGGACTACTCCAAATATCCGATTAGAGAAATTACGAAGATTAATTGATTCGAAGCCCATTGTAAAAGTAATGGAAGCTCATAATGGATTAACAGGTCTTATTGTTGAAAATGCCAGTGTAAAAAAAGATGGGCAGGTAAAAGAATTTGATGCAATGTGGTTAAGTAGTTTAACCGATTCTACAGCTAAAGGCAAGCCTGATATTGAGGCAGTTGATGTAACATCAAGATTGCATAGTTTAAACGATATTTTGGAGGTTACTACAAAACCAATTATTTACGACGGAGATACGGGTGGAATACCTGAGCATTTTATTTTTACTGTAAGAACCCTTGAGCGATTAGGTGTTTCTGCTATTATTATTGAAGATAAAACAGGATTGAAAAAAAATTCTCTTTTCGGAACTGATGTTGCTCAAACACAAGATACAATTGAAAAATTTTGTGCTAAAATAAAAACAGGAAAGCAATCGCAAATAACAAAAGATTTTATGATAATTGCACGTATTGAGAGTTTAATTCTTAAACAAGGAATAGATGATGCAATAAAACGAGCAAAAGCATACATTGAGGCCGGTGCAGACGGAATAATGATTCATAGCAAGGAGAAAGATGGCTCAGAAATATTAGAGTTTTGTAAACTTTACAATAATTTTGAAAATATTGTCCCATTGGTAGTTGTTCCATCAAGCTATAACCATTTATACGAAAAACAGTTAATAGAAGCAGGTGCTAATGTTGTAATATATGCTAATCATTTATTAAGGGCGGCATACCCTGCAATGCTTGATGTGGCTAAAACTATTTTAGAAAACGAACGCTCAAAAGAAGTTGACGACCAATGTATGTCGATAAAAGAAATTTTAACACTTATTCCTTAAAAAATGATAAATACTAAGACCTTTTACGAATATTTAGGGAGTAAAGAAATAGAGTTTTTTACTGGTGTACCTGATTCATTATTAAAAGATATTTGTGCGTATATTACTGATAATACATCTGAAAAAAAACATATAATAGCAGCAAACGAAGGAAACGCAATAGCCTTAGCCGCAGGTTATCATATGGCTACAGGAAAAGTACCAATGGTTTATATGCAAAATTCTGGTATTGGTAATGCTGTTAATCCGTTGCTATCACTAACTGACCAAGAGGTTTACAATATTCCTATATTACTAATGATTGGTTGGCGAGGTGAAACTAAAGATGAGCCTCAACATGTAAAACAAGGTAAAGTTACAACCGATTTGCTTGATGCAATGCAAATTCCATATTTAATTTTAGATATTGATGAGGATATAGCAAAAAAACAAATTGATGAAGCTGTTAAAATAATAAAAGAAACAAATAAAGCTTTTGCTATAATTATAAGAAAAGGAACTTTTGAGAAATATAATATTAAGCAAAAAATAAAAACAGAATATAAATTATCTCGCGAGCAAGCAATAAAAATTATTGTTGATAATATATCAGATAATGAGCTTATTGTTTCAACAACAGGAAAAACTTCACGCGAACTTTTTGAATATAGAGAAGAGTTAAGCCAAAAACATAACTCCGATTTTTTAACTGTAGGTTCAATGGGGCATGCAAGTCAAATAGCATTAGGAATTGCATTAAGTAAACCAAATCGTAAAATTATTTGTATTGATGGCGATGGAGCTGTGTTAATGCATATGGGAGGTTTTGCAATTATTGGAACTCAACAGCCTAAAAACTTTTTACATATTGTGGTAAATAACGGAGCTCATGAATCGGTAGGAGGGCAACCAACAGTTGCATTTAATATTGATATACCAAAAATTGCTGAAGCAAATAATTATAAATTTGTAAAGCGTGTTTCTACCGAAAACGAGCTAAATAATGCCTTAAAACAGGTCGATTCTTATCCTGCACTTATTGAGATAATGACTATGGTTGGTGCAAGAGAAAATTTAGGTCGCCCAACAATAAAACCTGTTGATAATAAAAAAGATTTCATGCAAAATTTAGCCTCGGAATGACACAGCAAGTTTTTAAAGAAAACAATTTATCTGAGTTAAAAAGCTATATTAATTCTTTAGAGAAAAGAAAAATATTTATTGTTGCAGACTCACTGTCATACAGTATATCAGGTGCGAAACAATTTATTGAAAACACATTGCAACTAAATGATAATATTGTTTTCACAGATTTTAATCCAAATCCTCAAATTGAAGATTTAAGAAAAGGAATAAGACTTTTTAATTCTAAAAGTTTTGAATTTATTATTGCTATTGGCGGAGGTTCTGTTTTAGATATGGCAAAACTCATAAGTGTTATGGCTCATCAAACCGAAAATTTGGAAGAAATAACAAAGGGAAATGCCAAAATAAATAACAATAAAACAAAATTATTAGTTATACCAACAACTGCCGGAACAGGTGCCGAAGCTACAGCTTTTTCGGTATTATATATTAACAAAATTAAATACTCGGTAGCAAGTAAATTAATTTTACCTGATATTGTTTTTTTGTCGTCAGAGTTTTCAATGTCGGCTCCGCCATATTTAACAGCAAGTACAGGTTTAGACGCCTTTTCGCAAGCAATAGAGTCAGTTTGGAGTGTAAACTCAAATACTCAATCGCAAGAATACGCATTTAAGGCTATAGAGCTGGTTTGGAATAATTTAGAAAAAGCTGTTAACAAAAACAATAAACAAGCAAAACAAAAAATGCAAGAAGCAGCATTTTTAGCAGGCAAAGCAATAAACATTACAAAAACTACAGCTCCACACGCTTTATCTTATGGTTTTACAAGCTATTATAATATACCTCATGGGCATGCGGTAATATTAAGTTTAAATTATTTTCTAGAGTTTAATTATAATGTAACCGATAGTAATTGTACTGATAGTAGAGGTGCTGAGGCAGTTAAAAAACGAATAGATAAAATTCTACAAATTTTAGATACAAATATATCAAATGTAAAAGTGGTATTAAATAGTTTTTATAAATCAATTAATATAAATACTAATATATCGGTATTAATTAATAATTTTGACGCAAATTTAATACTCAATAGTACTAGTGTAGAACGGTTAAACAACAACCCCAGAAAAGTAACAAAAAGTGATATAAATATTTTTTTAATAGATAAATGATGCCAATTTTATTATATATCGACCCTGCATCAACGAGTGCATTATTATACATTATTATTGCAATAGGTGCAACATTAGCATTTGCTTTAAGAGGTTTTTTTTATAAAGTGAAAAATTTAATACTTGGTAAAGGATTTGTTAATAAAAACGAATTTGAAAATATCGATATAGTTTTTTATTCTGAAGGAAAACAATATTGGTATGTGTTTTCGCCAATTATTAAGGCGTTAGAAAAAAAAGGTAAAGAGTGTGTTTATTTAAGTTCAGACCAAAACGACCCGGGCTTAGAGTATAAATCGGATTTACTAAAAACAAAATATATTGGTAATTTAACAATGACATCAGTATATTTAAATAAATTAAAAGCAAAATTTGTAGTAATGACAACACCTCAGCTTGATGTTATGATGCTTCGCCGTTCTAAAAAAGTTGACCATTATGCTCATATAGTTCATGCACCTATTGATGTTTTTACTTATCGTAAATTTGCTTTCGATTATTTTGATTCGGTATTTTGCTCTGGCCCTCATCAGATAAAAGGTATTAGAAAACTTGAAGAAAAACGTGGTACTAATAAGAAACTTTTATTAGAAACAGGCTTTACTATTTACGATGTTATGCTCGAAGATATAAAGAAACTATCTAAACCTAATAAAGAAAAACCTATTGTTTTGGTTGCTCCTACCTGGAAAGAATACTCTATAATTAATAGGTTTGGAATAAATTTTTTTGAAAATTTATTAAAAGATAATTCTTACGATATAATTTTGCGTCCGCACCCACAAACTTATGTTAGTCATCCTAAACTTATTGCAGAAATTGAAGAAAAATATAAAAATGAACCACGAATTACAATAGACCGTAATCCGTTAGGTACAGAAAGTATGCATAAAGCCGATTTAATGATAAGTGATTTGTCAGGTGTGTTTTGGGATTTTGCATTTTTATATTCAAAACCTGTGCTGTTACTTAAAACTGATTTTGAATCGATAGAGGGTTTTGAAGGAAGTGAACTTGATTACCAGATGTGGGAAATGCGTGAGAGAAATCGCTTAGGAAAACAATTTGATGAAAATGACATCGAAAATATAAGTGTAATAGTTAAAGATTTGATAAATAATCCGCCTTTAAATAAATTAGAAGAATTGAAAAATAGTTCGGTTTATAATTTTGGAAATGCAGGCGAAGTAGCAGCAAATCAGATATTAGAAATAATAAGCAGTATAAATACAAACCAAACTGTTGTTGCTAAATAGTATGAGTTTTTTTGAAAGCATAATATCGCCATTTATATTTTTTATTGAAAAAGTATTTTTGTTTGCATATCATATAACCGGAAATTACGGAATAGCAATAATTTTATTAAGTTTTTCGGTTTCGTTGCTTTTACTTCCCGTTTTTATCTACATCGAGAAATCGAAAAAGAAAGACGATGTAATAAAACAAAAAATGAAGCCTTTAATAGATGAAATTAAACGTGTTTATAAGGGACAAGAACGATATTATTACATCAAAACCATAAACCGACAACATAATTACAGCTCGTTAAAGGCATTACTACCAATACTAAGTTTGTTAATTCAGATACCGTTTTTTATTGCTGCATACCAATATTTAGAATATTTTGAGGGCTTACAAGGCGTAGGTTTTGGCTTTATTAAAGATTTGAGCAAACCTGATGGGCTGTTTGGAGTTGTAAATATTTTACCAATATTAATGACTGTAATAAACTTAATAACAGTTTATTACTATACCAGATTAGGCGATGGTTCAGAACTTAAACAAATGCTTGTAATAGCAATTGCATTTTTAGTTTTACTTTTTAATTTGCCTGCAGGTTTGGTTTTATATTGGACAATGAATAATGTTTTTAGCTTTTTCAGATTATTTATTACTAACCCCGAAGTGTTTAAGAAAAAACAAAATTCAATATCGATAAACATTAAACAAGAAATTCTCACTCTTTTACCTAAGTTAAAGATAGGTTTTATTGTGTTGTTGGCAATTTCTGTTTTTGTACAGTTTTATTGGGCTTTTACTCATAATTTTGATGATATATATTTTAGGATAATAGCTGCTGTTATCTTTAGTTTGGTATTTTCTTTAATTCTAGGGATAATTAATATTTATTACCAAAGATATAAATATATAATATTTAATATTAATGTTTCTAGTAATGTATTTTATTCATTAATTTTTTTAACAATATATTTTCATTTAGCATCTCAATTTTATTATACAGGGGTAAATAATCTTTTAGGCTTTATTTCTATAATGTTTTTAATACCTACTCAATTTATTTCGTTTCTGTATTTAATTAGGCTAAAACAAAATGTATTTTTTAAAATATTTTTTAAAATTTATTATATTGTTGTTTCTTATCAGATTATATCGCTAATTACGTTAATTAAAGGTGATAATATAATTATAAATATAGCTAAATTAAAAGTGGTTTTTGTTGAGGGTTCATTTTCAGATGTTTTGGTCCCCGGTATATTTTTAATTTTGAGTTTAATATTTGTTTTTTATCGAACACAAAATAATATTGTGCCAATTGTGAAAAAACAATGGTGGATATTTGTACTTTCAAGCATATACATATATGGATTAACATTTTTGTGGAATCCGTTATTAGTATTTTCAACATCTCCAGGTAGTTTTGGATTTACAAGTTTTGAATTATTAAAAACAAATTCAATTTATTTTATATTTTTTGTTGCCGGTAATTTATTCTTATTTTACATATTACCGTCAAATATAAAATATCTTATTTCTGTTGTTTTTCTAATGATAGTTGTTGTTAGTGTTATTAATAATCAAATAATTCCTATAGATTTGGGAACATTACAAATGAATAAATTTAATAAAATTGATTCTATTATTAAACCATTATATTATTATTTAGTAGAAGCATCGTCTATAATATTATTATATTTTTACATAAATAAAATAATAAAAAATAAATCTTCTGTAGTTTTTATTACTCTCATTATTTTAAATGTAATAGTAATATTAAATACATTCTATAAAATAATAAATATTAATGAGGAGAATAAGAAACAAGCTCTTGTGTTAACAAATAATAAAGATAATCTGAATAATAATTTTATTACATTTTCACAAAATAAAGAAAACGTGTTGGTTATTGTATTAGATATGTTTCAAGGTTGGTATTTGAAATACATTTTAGATGAAAATAAATCATTAAATAGTAATTTTAGTGGCTTTGTATGGTATCCAAATACTGTATCAATCACAAATTACACTTCTTCTTCTGCTCCATCTATATTGGCAGGAAATATGTATACACCTGAAAAATTAAATTTAGATACTAAACATACTATTGTTGAGAAAATAACTAAGGCTCAAGAAATATTACATAATAAAGTTGAAAAAGAATCATACAATTATATTAGTTCTACAATACCTTACTCTATATATGATAAAAATAAAATGGAGTCTTATATTCCATTTTGGAGTAAAAAGTGGGATAAATATAAATCCTCATTAAATATAGGTGTAACTAAAGAAAATGCCTATTCTGTTTTATGGCAGAATTCGTTGTTTTACAGTTTGCCTCTTTTCCTTAAACCTAGAATATATAACAAAGGTAATTGGCTGATACAAAAAAATAATGTACATGAAAATAATTTTCAAGCTCAACAATATAATCTTTTACGAATTTTACCGTATATTTCAACTACTTATTCTGAATCAAAAAAAGGAAGCTTTATTTGGTTATGGTTTAATGCTACGCATTTTCCATGGGATATTATTGATGATGATGGGGATTTTATTTCAGATGTTGCACCTTTTGAAAATAACAAATGGGCAATGTTAAGAATTAATGATTATATTACATGGATGAAAAAAAATAATGTTTATAACAATACAAAAATAATTATTTTATCAGATCATGGTTTAAGGGATACTAAGATTACTAAACATGAAGTTATGATTGCGAACCCTTATATTGCCGATAAAAAAAATAACATACCAAATACAGATTTATTATCTTTTAATCCATTGATGATGGTTAAAGAAGTAAATAAAAATGAAGTTCTTAAAATTGATAGTTCATTCTTGAGTAATGCGGATACTTATAATATTATTTTTGACGATAATAATCCTATATATAACATTAATAATAGAACTTTATCTTCTTATCTTATTTCTTGGAAAATAAAACCCTATAAATATAAACAGTATCTAATTTCAAGAGCATATAATATAAGGACTAATGTATATGAAACTAAAAACTGGGAGTTGATAAATAAATAATGAATATTTTTGAACACATAATAGCGCCATTTATATTTTTTATTGAAAAAGTATTTTTGTTTGCATACCAAATAACAGGAAATTATGGGGTGTCAATAATTTTATTAAGTTTTTCGGTTTCGTTGCTTTTACTTCCCGTTTTTATCTACATCGAGAAATCGAAAAAGAAAGACGATGTAATAAAACAAAAAATGAA
>CAMZKE010000003.1 GCA_947311115.1 uncultured Bacteroidales bacterium
ATGTAGCTGTATATGAATACTGCAAATGGTTTGCAACGAAATATCAGGAAAAGAAAAATGTATATTGAAAAATATAACCACCCAAATTTGGGTGATTTGGTTTTTGCGATAACAAATTATTTATAAATAGGTTACACGTAACATTGTTGGTTTCTATAAATAATGCGGGTTAAATATATTAACAAGAATAATAATAGTTTATGTTAACAATAGAAATATTATATTTGCAAAAAAACATTTTATGGTACGACATATAGTAATGATAAAACTAAAAGAGATTCCTGCTGCATTTGAGCGTCAAAACGCAATTAATCAGATAAAAGCAGGTTTAGAAGCATTACCAAATAAAATTAAAGAGATTAAAAACTATGAGGTAGGCATTAATATAAATCCAAATCCGGCTGCTTATGAAATTGTTTTAATTTCTGAGTTTGAAAGCTTTAACGATTTAAACATTTATCGTGAACACCCTGAACATATTAAAGTACTTGACCTAATCAATAAATATAAAGACAATTCGGTATTTAACGATTACTTGTTTTAGTTAATAGTGTATAGTTAATAATATATAATTTATTAAAAAATGAGCTTATATCCATTAAAATTTAAGACCATCTATAAAGAAAAAATTTGGGGTGGTAATAAATTAAAAACACAACTAAATAAAGAAGTTCCTGCCAATGCAAAAGTTGGCGAAACATGGGAGGTTTCTGGTATTGATGGCGATATTTCTGTAGTTAGTAATGGTACGTTAGAAGGTAATTCGTTGCAAGATTTAATTGAAATTTATATGGGCGACCTTGTTGGTGATAAAATATACGACAAGTATGGTATTGAATTCCCTGTGCTTATTAAATTTATTGATGCTAACGACGATTTATCTATTCAAGTACATCCTGATAACAATATTGCAAAACAACGACACAATGCTTTCGGAAAAACTGAAATGTGGTATGTTTTAGATGCTGAAAAAGATTCTAAATTAATTTCGGGTTTTAATAAAACTGTTACTAAACGTGAATATTTAAACAAATTAGAGGCTAATGAAATAAGCGATATTTTAAATTTTGAACCGGTAAAAAAAGGCGATGTATTTTTTATTCCTGCAGGTAGAGTTCATGCAATTGGAAGCGGAATATTACTTGCAGAAATTCAGCAAACAAGTGATATTACATATAGAATTTACGATTGGGACAGAAAAGATGATAACGGTAAAAGCAGAGATTTACATACCGATTTAGCTCTTGATGTTTTAGATTTTAAAAAGCACGACAACTACAAAACGCAATATAAAACAATTAAAAATGAAGCCGTTGAACTTGCAAAAACCGACTACTTTAAAACTAATATAATTGAACTTACAAAAAAACTTGAAATTGATATTTTTAAAATAGATAGTTTTATTATATATATTGCAACTGAAGGTGAGTGCGATATAATTTACAGCACAAAAGATTTTATTAATCTTAAAAAAGGAGAAACTGTGCTTATTCCGGCTGAGTTAAACAATATAATTTTAAATCCTAAAACTGATAATTGTACATTACTTGAAGTTTATATGTAGTACTTTAATTGGTTATTATTAAAAAAATATATCTTTGTGCAAACACTTTATTAATTGTTAGACCAACTTAAAGATATATTACTATACTCAAAGGGCGAGCCTTTAATTTTTACTCAATTCTACTTTTGGGGATTTTTTGCCGTTGTTTTAACCGTTTATTCAATAATTTATAAAAACCGAAGCACGCGAAATGCATGGCTTTTCTTTGCCAGCTTATTTTTTTATTATAAAACAAGTGGGCTTTTTGTTACATTATTATTATTCACTATCACCTCTGATTTTTTTATTGGTAAAGCTGTTTACGCTGCAAATAAAGAAATTTACAAAAAGTTATTAATATCATTAAGCGTAAGTATAAATTTACTTTTACTATCATTTTTCAAATACGCCTATTTTTTTACCGATAATTTTAATAAAATTTTTGGTACAGCATACCACCCTATAAATATTTTTGCAGAATGGACAAATCAGTTTGCAGGAACACATTTTACTGTAGATAATATTCTGCTACCTGTCGGAATTTCATTTTATACATTTCAAACAATTTCATATTCAATTGATGTGTACAGAGGTAAAATTAAACCGGTAAAGAACATATTAGATTTTGGTTTTTACGTATCATTTTTTCCGCAACTTGTAGCAGGTCCAATTGTACGAGCATCTGATTTTATTCCACAACTTTACCAAGAATTTAAACTTACAAAGCAAGAATTTGGACACGCATTATTTCTTATTCTTAATGGACTTACAAAAAAAATAATTATTGGCGATTTTATTGCCGTAAATTTTATAGACAGGGTTTTCGACAATCCACTATCGTACACCGGATACGAAAACCTTATGGCACTTTACGGATATTCATTACAGGTTTACGCAGATTTTTCCGGTTATACCGATATTGCAATTGGTATAGCATTGCTAATGGGCTTTAGATTACCTATAAATTTTAACTCGCCATACAAGGCAAATAACGTAGGTAATTTTTGGAAACGTTGGCATATTTCGCTATCAAGTTGGCTTAAAGATTACCTATATATTCCTATGGGAGGAAATAGAAAAGGTACATTTTTCACATACATAAGTTTAACTGTAATAATACTTTTTATTATAATTATGAGTGGATGGATATATCTTCCTATTGTAATAGGAGGTATTGTACTTAGTATGTATATTATTTCGTATTTCTCGCCAAAATTTAAACATTGGATAAACAACAATATAAATATTATGGTAACTATGCTAATTGGGGGATTATGGCACGGTTCAAGCTGGATGTTTGTTATTTGGGGTGGGCTTAATGGCTTAGGTATTGTTGTATATAAATTATGGCGTAAAATTTCGCCTTGGGAAGGTAAAAAAGGTTTTATTGTTAAATTTTGGACTATATTTTTAACATTTAATTTTATTACTTTTACACGTATTTGGTTTCGTGGCGACAGTCTTGAGTCTGCAAATAATATTCTTTACCAAATATCGCACAATTTTAGTTTAGAACTTGTACCGGAAATAACAACGGCTTTTTACAAAGTGTTTTTATTAATGATAGTTGGCTACATTATACATTGGTTACCAAGTAATTTTAAAGATATGTATCGAGGAATATTTATTAAATCGCCAATTTGGGCAAAAGTAATAATAACAAGTGTTGCTATTTTTGTTTTATACCAATTTCACTCGTCAGATTTTCAAGCTTTTATTTATTTTCAGTTTTAAACTGTTTAAATATATTTATCAATAGTTTCAAAAAACACATCATTTTCAATAGGTTTTGTTATTGAATCTACACAACCAATTTCAACTATTTTATCGTTTTCTTCCTTGTTTGCATAAGCTGTTTGTGCAATTATTTTTGCAGATTTATCGAACTCTAATATTTGTTTACACGCTTCAAAACCATCAAGTTTTGGCATTTGAATATCCATAAGAACTATATCAATAATATCTTTATGCTTTTTATAAGTTTCAACAGCCTCAATACCATTTTCAGCTTTAATTATTTTAACATTTGTTTCTTTTAATGTTTCTTCTAAAATAATTAGATTAAACATATCGTCTTCTGCAATAAGTATTGTTTTATCTGTCCAATCGTATGTATTTTCATCAATATAAATCTCTGATAATTCAGAATTTGTTTCAACATTTTTAAGTACAACATTAAATTGTGTACCTACACCAAGTTCTGACTCAACAGTAACCTCGCCATCAAGTAACTCTGTTAAACTTTTAACTATCGACAAACCTATTCCTGTACCTTTTTTATTTAATTTTTTTGTTCGTACAAACCTATCAAATACATTTTTTAAAATAGTTGGCTCAATACCATCGCCTGTATCTTTAACATAAATATGTAAATTATTATTATCAAAATAATATCCAAACTCAATACTACCTTGTTGTGTAAATTTTATAGAATTATTTAATAAATTAGAAATAATTTGCCTTATCCTTAGCTCATCACTGGAAGCAATTTCGTGATGCTCCGGAGTATTAATTATTAAATCAACATTGGGCTTACTTTTTTCTATTAATTGCTTTTTAAAAATTGCTTGTATTTCAATAAACAAATTTTTTAAATTAAAATTAGATTTTTTTATTGTTATTTGATTTGCTTCTATTTTTGATATATCAATAATATCATCGATTAATTTTACTAAAGTTTTACCACTTTGGTTAATATATTTTACATATTTAGCCCTTTCAGAGTTAGGTAAATTCTGTTTATTAATTATTTCTGTAAACCCAATTATAGCATTCATTGGAGTACGTATCTCGTGACTCATATTTGCTAAAAACGCTGTTTTTAATTTGTCCGACTCCTCAGCTTTTTCTTTTGCTATATTTAATTCAGCTGTACGCTCTTCAACCATAAGTTCAAGATTCTTAGCCTGCTGCACCAACTCTTCTTTATACTGCAATTCTTTTTCTTCAGCATTTTTAATAGCTGTTATATCTTCAGCCATAACTAAAACCCCTGTTAATTCATCATCAGAAAAAATAGGGCTAATATAAAAACGCACAAAAACTTTTTTACCCCATTTTGAAGTATATGGCATTTCTAACTGCGATTTTTTCCCTGTTTCAATACATTTTTTATACACAGCAGCAATACCTGCTTTTTTTATTCTTTCCGAACTAAGCATATTAATTTTCTTAGTTTCTTCTGCTGATGGCGAACCAAGCATTGAAAGCATAATACCATTAACAAAATCTATATTACCATTTTTATCAGTATATAAAATTCCAAGAGGAGCATTATCAAGTAAATTCTGATATTTTTGGTCTGTAAAATATTGCTCTGAGATATCGAAAAGGGTAATATATAGACTATCTTTATCTATTAAGTGTATTAAAGATACTTTTACCAGATAATAAATTAATTTATTTTTATTATTATAATACTTAACAATTTTAGTGTATTGTTTACCACTATTAACTGTATCTAATATATTTTTTATCGATAATTCTTTTTTTGTTTCTGTAATAATACGAATATTTTGACCTATAACATCATGTTCTTTCCTGTTAGAGAAATCAAGAAAAGTTTTATTAACTTTTGTTATTATTAACGAATCTTTATCAACTATTAATTTTGCTGATAAACTATTATTGAAATTTTCGTTAAACATTTTTTTATAATAAAATAAATGTTTTAGCTCTTCCGAGAATTTATCTTCACAATTCTGTATAAATTTATCAAAATCTAACTTATCATTATTCATTATTATTGTAGTTTAAATTGTAAAATAACCGGATTATGATCTGAATTTTTAAAGTCTAAATTTAGTGTTTTTATTTTAATTTTTGCAATATTTGGCGAACAAAGATACATATCTAATATAGTTAGTTTGGTTTTACCCTTTTTATATGGCTCTGTTAAAAATCGGTTTGATGGTACTTTTACATCATAAAATATATTCCAATCAGGTAAAAAATTATTGCTTATTTGCGATATTTTAAATGTAGCTTTTGAGTTATTATGTTTCCCCAAAATATTATCTGTAAAATTTGGAGGATTTTGATTCCAATCGCCACCCAAAATAATATAATTTCCTTTATTGTATTCGGTCATTACAAAATCTGATATTTGTTGTAATTGCTGAGCCTTTAAAGTTCCGTCATCAAAAGCTGAATTATGTGTATTTATTATTAGTAACTGCTTATTGCTATCCAAGTTATACCTCGCTACCATAAAACATCTATCAAGCATAAATAAACTTTTTGGCCACGAAAAATTACCTTTAAAAGCAAATCTTTTTACAGAAATTGGTTCGTACTTACTAAATGTTACCAAACCTGATTCAACCTTCCCCATTGGTTCTGTTATTGGTATTGGCACATATTTTACTCTATAATTAGGAACATAAAAATCATAATAATTAGCTAATACTTCTTTTATTGTATCAAGATTATTTATTTCGTACGAACGCTTTGCATTTATATCAACCTCTTGTAACATAATAAAATCAGCATCAGTATGCTTTGATAATTCTAACGAAATTGATTTAATATTTTGCAGAGTTCGCTCTTTCGATGTTCTAACTTTTGTTCCTCCATCATAAAAAAAATCCATATCATCGCCCAATCCGGCATAACCAATATTCCAAATTAAAACTTTAAATTCTGTTTTATTTATTAATGTGTCATTTTTTGAAGTATATATTTCATCTGTAGCTTTTGGCTTATAATCGGTTATTGTTAAATACACAAATACAGCTACTACAATAAATACAACAAATAGTAAAAACTTAAAAAAGAAATATAAATATTTTTTCATTAGTGTGATTTACACTATAAAATTACGAAATAATTCTTTTTTTTCCAAAAAAGGCTCATATTTAATAAAATATGAGCCTTCATAAATTTATATTTAAAGTTACTTTACATCTAATGCACTTTTCACTTTTTCCTTTAACAAAACATAATCAACAACTTCAATTATTTTTTCTACATAAATAAATTTAAGTCCTTTTGTATAAAGTTCATTTATTTCCTCAATATCTTTACGATTTTCCTGCGACAGTATTATTTCTTTAATTCCAGCACGTTTTGCTGCAAGTATTTTTTCTTTAACACCACCTACCGGCAAAACTTTTCCACGTAAAGTAATTTCGCCTGTCATAGCAATACGTGCTTTAACTTTACGCTGTGTAAATGCTGATGCCAACGATGTTACAAGAGTAATACCTGCTGAGGGTCCATCTTTTGGCGTTGCACCTTCAGGAAAATGAATATTAATATCCCAATTTTCAAATGCAGATATTGGTATTCCTAATTTTTCGTGATTAGCACGTAAATAAGCAATTGCAATTGTTGCAGATTCTTTCATTACATCGCCTAAATTCCCGGTTAAAGTTACCTTACCTTTCCCCTTGCTTAAGCTGGTTTCAACCATTAGAATTGTTCCTCCAACGCTTGTCCATGCAAGTCCGGTAACTACTCCTGCATAATCGTTTCCTTCGTACACTTCGTTGCTAAAACGTGGCGATTTTAATATTTCAAGAATATCTTCTTTTGTAATATTTACGTTATACTCCTCATCAAAAGCTATTTTTTTTGCCGTAGCTCTTATTATTTTAGCAATAACTTTATCAAGCGAACGCACTCCACTTTCGCGAGTATAATCGGCTATTAATGTAGATATTACAGCTTTATTAAATTTCAGCTGAGACGTTTTAACACCATGATTTTCAAGCTGTTTTTTAATCAAGTGGCGTTTTGCTATTTCTATTTTCTCTTCATGCAAATAACCACTTACATCTATTATTTCCATACGGTCGAGCAAAGCAGGATTTATTCCTTTTAAAGTATTTGCTGTTGCAATAAATAAAACATTAGATAAGTCGAAATCAACCTCTAAGAAATTATCGTGAAAAGTATTATTTTGCTCAGGATCTAAAACCTCTAAAAGTGCAGACGATGGGTCACCTCTAAAACTATTACCAACCTTATCAATCTCATCTAAAATAAAAACCGGATTAGATGATTTTATCTTTTTAATATTTTCGATTATTCGTCCGGGCATTGCCCCAATATATGTTTTTCTATGTCCACGAATTTCGCTTTCGTCGTGCAAACCACCAAGTGCAATACGACCATATTTTCTACCAAGTGCTTCGGCTATTGACTTACCAAGCGATGTTTTTCCAACGCCCGGAGGACCTACTAAACATAAAACCGGCGATTTTAAATCACCTTTAAGTTTTAAAACTGCCAAATATTCTAAAATTCGTTCTTTAATATCGTCTAAACCAAAATGATGTTTATCAAGAACTTTTCTGGCATGTTTTAAGTCTAAATTATCTTTTGTAAACTCGTTCCATGGCAATTCTAACAATATTTTCACATAATTAATCTGAATTGAATATTCTCCTATTGCCGGGTTCATTCTACGAAGTTTTTCAACTTCTTCTATAAAAAACTTATGAGTTTCTTCGTTCCATTTTTTCTTTTCACCTTTTGCCAATAACTCGCTTACTTCTTTTTCAATAGGGTTACCACCAAGTTCTTCTTGAATGGTTTTCATTTCTTGATGTAAGAAATATTCTTTTTGTTGCTGACTTAGATCGGCCTGTACTTTTCCTTTTATTTGATTACGCAATTCAAGTTTCTGAATTTCTTCCGATAATAATTCAAGAAGTTTTATAGCTCGTAATCTAAAATTATCTGTTTCTAAGAGTTCTTGCTTTTTAGCAATAGGTATATCGGTATTTGCTGAAATAAAATTTATTAAAAAGGTAGAATTTTCAATATTTTTAATCGCAAAACTTGCCTCTTGCGGAATATTAGGAGACAGCTTTATTATTTTTAAAGCCATATCTTTAACAGAATCAACAAGTGCATGAAATTCTTTATTTTCCCGTTTAGTTTTAACCTCTTTTAGTTCAGTAATATTTGCTCTAAAATATGGCTCTTCCTGTACTATTTCATCTATTTTAAAACGCTTTTGCCCTTGTATAATTATTGATGTTGTACCATCAGGCATTTCTAATATTCTAATAATTTTTGCTGACGTACCAACTGAATAAATGTCAGCCACACCGGGTTCTTCAATTTTTAGGTCTTTTTGTACAACAGTACCAATAATTTCCTTTTTAGCGTATGCATCTTTAATAAGTTTTAACGATTTGTCTCGCCCTACAGTTAATGGAAAAACTACTCCCGGAAACAAAACCACATTACGCAAAGGCAATACTGCCAAGGTTTTTGGTGTTTTACTTTTCTCTAATTCTTTTTCATCTTCATCAGTAATTATTGGAAAAAACTCTTGTTCGTCTCCCAACATATCCGATTGCTCTAGTCCAATAAAATTAAAATTTTCTTTCATATATAAAACTGACTTTTAGACAGTGAATATTGTATTATTAATGTACATTACTATTTTGCAATAGTTATGCCAAGTGGTAGTTTTGATGCATATTTACAGTTATAAGGAAAACTTTATTTCCTCACAAAATCGCTTGCAATTTTTGTAATTGGATAAATAAGCTGTGTTTGAACTGTAACAATTTCCTTATCGTTATCAAAAAAGCCATACATTCTATCAGGGTCAAAAGGAACGAGCTTTTTATACTTTTCCATTTCCTCTTTACTTACCGGTACATTATATAATTTCAAGCTTTCTTTTTTACCATTTGTTAACTCCACAGTAATAATATTTTCTGGTAATACATTTAGTAGTGAATCACGTTTTTCCGGTTTAATATCAACCACAGGTGCTTCATAACCAAATCGTATAAAGGCACTTAAAAACTTTTTAACTTTAAACGTATCGTAATTTTCAATAATATTATTATTAGCTATAGACTTTATTTCAAATTTATTATCGCCAAAATTTGTGATAATAAAATCTTTTGCTTTATTTTTAGGGTATTCTAATTTTACAGTTTTTAACTCGTTAAACTCACTTTTAAAAATTGAGTTATCACGCCATAGTTTTGCATCGGTAAAATAACGAGTACTTAAATAACCAAAAAAACCGGGTACATACATAATAAATGGCACAGCCGAATTTTCTAAAAGCATGTAAGTACCTTGGTTATCAGTTGTACCACCTCCTACATAATACACTTTTATTGGCTGTTTACCATCGGTATAAATTTCCACTTTAACCGATTTTGCTGCCATATGTTTTATTTCATTTTCCATTGAGGCTCTCGATACAGGCGATTTAACTTCAACATCTTTAATTGTTGTTAATAGTACTTTTATTGCATCTTCGCGGCATAAATATTTGCCATCGGCGTACCAATGCTTTCCTTCGCGAGTTAAAGTAACTTGTTTATTTAGCTTATCTGCCATAAATATTTTAGTTATTGATGCCGTATCCTCTACTGCAAAATCGCTTAAATTTTTCTTTATTGTAGTTTCTTTTTGAGTTAGAAAATAGTATAAAGACAAGCCTATTAAAATTACTAAAATTACTAATGTTAATTTATTTTTACCCATATTTTTTACTTTACTGTGTATTTTCGTTTACGCACAAATTTTAAGACAAAACCAAGTATTATAATTAAAAATACAGGAACTACTGTATTTATTGTCTGCCAAAATATCCCTTCAGATTTTACTCTATCTTTATTTAACAACCTCAGTTTTATTTGGCGATTTCTTAAAAACATTATTCCTGACTCATCGAGTAAATAATTAACTGCATTTAAAATAAAATCGTTGTTTGCATAAGAATAGCCTGTAAATTTATCTGTTCCTGCCGGATATGGTATTTTTTTACCATCAACAACTTTTACTGGATTGTAAATAATATCGCCATCGGAAAGAACCATCATTTTAGTTTCCTTACTCTGCTCTTTAAATTTTATTACCGATGAATTTCTTATTTCACTAGGCACTCTATCAATAAAATTTGACCTGAATTTACCTTCAAGAAGCAAACCTGTTATTTGATGAGCATCTTTAAAAAACATTTTTTCTGGCTTAACATTTAATAAATCAAGGCTTACTTGAATTGGCACATTTAGCTTTTTTGTATATTCCGACGAGCTTAACATTACAGTTTTTTTAACATTTTTATCAGGGTGAACCGTATCAATACTACTCACAAAACTTGTTAAAAGCACATCAATATTTTTCCCAACAGCATGCTTATCGGTTGGCTGTAAAAGTGGAAAGAAAATCCAATCAAAAGGTATAAACTGAGGTCGACCATTACCACCAAAAGTAGATTTTGCTGGTATTTTTGCACATTGTAAATCTTGTAGCAAATTATGATTTACTCTAAAGCCATAATTAAAAAATTGATCGTCAAGATTTATATCATTACTTAATGCTACTGTAAAATTTTTGTGAGCAAGACTATCCATTGAAACATTTACACCATCAATAAGCCATAAAATTTTACCACCATTCATAATATATTGGTCAAGAATAAATTTATCTTTCTCGCTAAATGGTTTTGTTGGCTTTGCTATAACTAACAAGTCAAATTTATTTGTTATTCTTGTTCTTAAAGAGTCAATCTCGCTACGGTCTGCCAAACTTGTAATATTTTCGTCTAGCTGAACATTTTTTATATTATAAAACTCTGATAATGCTTTTTTTACCGAATAAGAATTTTCGAAACCTATTTCGCCATGGTCGGTAGTAAAACCAATTGTTGGTATATACTCACTTTTAAGTTTATTAAAAGTATTAAGCAATTTATATTCAATTTCGCTTACCGAATTATTCAAATTCTCCTCCGGCGATTTCATTGCATTATTAGAAAGCAAATCTAATGGTAACTCTCTGTCGCGATAAGTAACAAGCATTCCCGGAAAAATCATTTTTTTTGACACTTTCCCTTCGTCATCCTGCTCATTTAAGCTTATAGGCATCAACCCACGTTTATACAACTCTTTATAAATTGCCTCTTTTTTCTTTTTATTTTGCTCTGCATTTGGATTGATAAACTCATACTGAATATTATCGCCACCATATATTATAAACTCATCAAGAGTTTCTTTTAAACTGTTTTTTAATCGTTTAAATCCAGGAGGTAAGTCATCTCCATCAAGGTAAATTTTACAAAAAACTATATCGTCTAAATTCTCAATATATTTTTTTGTTATATCTGATAAAGTATATCGTTTCTCAGCTGTTAAATCGAATCTGGTAAAAACAAAATTAGCTACAAAATTTAATGCAATAACAATTGCAAAAACCATTGCAAGTTGAATAATATTATTATATTTTAGATTTCTTCTGTTCATAGCTTTTACCATTTACGGCTCTCCAATTTTAATTTTGTAGAAAAAATAAATAAAGCTATAATGCTTAAAAAATAAAGTACATCTCGTGTATCAATTACCCCACGACTTATTGATGCGTAATGAAAACTTATTCCTAATTTTGAGATTAAATATGCTGTTCCTCCCCAAAAATCAAAGGCAGAAATATAATCGAAACCTATATAAACCAAAAATGAAATAAGCATCGATAAAATAAACGCAACTATCTGATTATCGGTTAATGATGATGAAAACACACCTATAGAAACATATATTGCCGATAAAAAAAACAGTCCTATAAATGACCCCCAAGTTCCGCCTGTATCGATATTACCCACAGGATTACCAAGCAAATAAACCGATAAAAAATAAGTTAATGTAGGTAATAATGAAATTGTTACAACTGTTAAACCTGCCAAATATTTTGCAATAACAATATTAAAATCAGAAATTGGTTTTGTTAAAAGTAGCTCTATTGTACCTAATTTTTTTTCGTCGGCAAACAAACGCATTGTAATAGCCGGAATTAAAAATAAAAACACCCAAGGTGCAATTATAAAAAGCCCATCTAATGTAGAAAAACCGTTATCTAAAATATTAAAATCGCCGGGAAACACCCATACAAAAAGCCCTGTAATTACCAAAAATACAATAATAGCAATATATCCGGTAAGCGAACTAAAAAAACTATTTAACTCTTTTTTGTATAAAACAAACATCTCTTTTTCTGATTTTGCACAAAAGTAACATTATTAGTTGAAAAATAGTACTGTTTGTAATGTTAAAAGAGTTTAAAATTATATTTGAAAAGACCTAACAGGTTTTATAACCTGTTAGGTCTTAACTGTAACATATAAAAAAGTCAGGGTCTCACTAAAGTGAGGCTCTGACTTTTTTAACCATAAATCAATTTAACAAAAGAACCTTTTAACAAAAGAAAAATTTATTTAATCAGAGTTAAAAAATCAAACTTTTAGTTACTTTTGCATTTCAAAATTTTATACAATGTCGAACAAAGAAGAAGCAATAGAAAAAAAGGAATCTTTAAATTTTATTGAGCAAATAATTGAAGAAGATATCGCAAATAATAAAAATGGCGGTGTAATTGTAACACGCTTTCCACCAGAGCCAAACGGCTATCTGCATATTGGTCATGCAAAATCTATTTGCCTTAACTTTGGTTTGGCTCAAAAATATAATGGAGCAACAAATTTACGTTTCGACGATACTAATCCTACAAAAGAAGATATTGAATATGTAGATTCAATAAAAAAAGATGTTGAATGGTTAGGTTTTAAATGGGAAGATAAAGAACTTTACACATCAGATTATTTTGATAAAATTTATGGCTTTGCTGTTGATTTAATAAAAGCAGGGAAAGCTTATGTTTGTGAGCAAACAGCCGAAGAAGTGGCTCAATTTAAAGGCACACCAACACAGCCGGGCAAAGAAAGTCCTTGGCGAAACCGCCCTATTGAAGAAAGTTTACAGCTATTCGAAAAAATGAAAAATGGCGAAATTGACGAAGGAAAAATGTCGCTACGTGCAAAAATTGATATGGCATCGCCAAATATGCATATGCGCGACCCCCTAATGTACCGTATAAAAAAAGATTCGCACCACCGTACCGGAGATAAATGGAATATTTACCCTATGTACGATTTTGCTCATGGCCAATCAGATTATATAGAGGGCATTACCCACTCAATATGCACTTTAGAGTTTGAGGTACATCGTCCGCTTTACAATTGGTTTTTAGACCAAATTGCAGAAGAAGGCAAAGTTAGACCTCGCCAAATTGAGTTTGCTCGTTTAAATATGACTTACACAATTATGAGCAAACGTAAATTATTACAACTTGTTGAAGAAAAGCACGTTTCCGGTTGGGACGACCCTCGTATGCCAACTGTAAGCGGACTTCGCCGCAGAGGATATACAGCCGAATCTATTCGTAATTTTGCAGATAAAATAGGCGTTGCAAAACGAAATAATATTATTGATGTTTCTCTTTTAGAATTTTCGGTTCGCGAAGACTTAAATAAAAAAGCAAAACGTGTAATGGGTGTTTTAAACCCCTTAAAAGTTGTAATTACAAATTACGACGAAGATAAAACCGAAGAACTAACAGCTATAAACAATCCGGAAGACGAAACAATGGGAAGTCGTTCTATTCCGTTTTCACGAGAAATATATATTGAGCAAGATGACTTTATGGAAGATGCTCCAAAAAAGTTTTTCCGCTTAGCACCGGGACGTGAAGTACGTTTACGTTATGCATATTTTATTACATGTAACGATGTTATTAAAGATGATAACGGAACTATAACCGAATTACATTGTACATATGACCCTCTTTCAAAAGGTGGCAAATCGCCTGATGGACGAAAAGTTAAAGGTACTCTGCATTGGGTTGATGCAAATAACAATATAAAAGCAGAAGTGCGTTTATACGACCGCTTATTTAAAACCGAAAATCCTGATATTGTTGATGAAGGCGGTCACTTTTTAGACAATATAAATCCTGATTCATTAACAAAAATTGAAGGAATTATTGAACCTTCGGTTAAAATAGCAAAAATTGGCGAAAATTTCCAATTTGAAAGACTTGGTTATTTTTGTATTGATGATGATACAACTTCAGAAAAAATAGTATTTAACCGCACTGTAACACTTCGCGACAGTTGGTCTAAAATTTCAAATAAAAGAAAATAGTTTAATCTGTTTGGGTTAAATCCACAGCCCCTTGGGGCGTATTATACCAACTTGATATCAAAGTACGTTATAAATAAATTAGAATATATTTTTCTTTATTGAGGTAAAAATTCTTTGCATAGCAATAGCTATGGGAATAATTTTTAACAAAAA
>CAMZKE010000004.1 GCA_947311115.1 uncultured Bacteroidales bacterium
GGTGTTACAGTTATTGTTCCCGATGCAGAAACAGTTCCACAACCACCGGTTAAATTTACAGTATAATTAAAAGTTCCACTTGCTGTTGGTGTTCCGCTTATTGTTGCAGTATTACTACTCCACGAGCCACTAACACCTGTAGGCAATCCGCTAAAACTTGCACCTGTTGCACCTGTAGTTATATATGTAATATTTGTTATTGCATTATTTATACATAATGTCTGATTATCTGTTCCAACTGCTGATGATAAGCTAATAGTGTTGTCAGGATTTACGGTAATAGTTACAGTATTAGAATACTTATCTACACCACAATCATCATTTGCAAGCCTTCTGTAACAGGTATTTTGTGTGAGGTTTTCTGATGATAAATCTAAAGTTGAACTTGTAGCACCTGATATATTACTCCAAGAACCTGAGCAACCTGAATCCATTTGCCATTGATAGTTTATTGTACCTATACCATTACTTGCAGCAGATGTACTTGTTAAATTATTTGGTGTACCATTATTACATATTGTTTGATCAGAAGAAATAGAACCTGCTTGCAAAGGAGCAATAACAACTTGTACTTGGTCTGTAGCTGTATTACCATCACCAACAGTAGCTGTTACAGTATAAGTTGTTGTACTTGTAGGAGATACAGTTATCGATGCTGTTGTCTCCCCAGTACTCCATTTATATGCACCACAACCGGTTGCTGTTAATGTAACACTTGACCCTGAGCATATTGACTGGTCGGCACCTGCATTTACTGATGCGGTTGGGTCGGCAGTAATTCCCCAAGAATTTAGTTTCGGTGTTTGATTTGTACTTGTACTTGTATAGCGTAAAATTGTTCTGATATATATTTTGCTATATGTTGATGTGTTTAAACCACTAATATCGATAGGACTTGAAGAAAAGCCTGCTGAATTTCCTGACAAAGCAGCATCAGGAATTATTGTTGGAGTACCTCCATTATCGTAATAAAGTTGAACTTTTACATTACCATAAGTTTGGTCTGCATCCCATAGTAATTGCTGATAATTGGGAGAACAAGCAAGCGATGCAAATTCAATTACAGGAGAAATCCAATAATTTGGGAAATTTGTAAATGTTCCATCTAAACGAGGAGCAGAACTTGTTCCGTTATCTGCTTGCGACACACAACCGTTATCAACTTCTCCGGCTCTACCATTAACTAAAAGTGTTAAAGCATTATTCTCATTCCAACCGGGTCTCGAAATAATTTCTTCAACAATATTATCAACTCCAGACAGAGTATGCACTCCATCATAACTTCCGGTAAAAGACATATCCCAATTAACTGTATTACTTGTAGATGTGTATGTATCTAAAGAGCTACTTACTGTTGGAGCATTATCTACATCGTAACCATAAACATAAACATTTACGGTAGTTGCATCATAAGTAGGACAACCATCGTTATCATCAAGATAATAAGTTGCCGTTAAAATATTTGAGCCATTTGGTATAGGTGTACTCGGAAATCTTGTTCCATTATATATTTCACCAGTACAATTTCCATTTTGATAACCAATTGTCATATAATTTGCTGATGGATACCAATTTCCACATTCTTTAACTCCATCATCAATGGCTGCTCTAACATCGAACGAACCTCTATTCATATATAGATAATCGGCAGTAGTACCATTTGTTGTATTATAAATAAAATTACCTGTTAAAGCACCTTCTTCAAATTGTTTTTGAGCTGTTTGAAACCACCCATAATTTGCAATATCGTGTGTAAAACTCCATAATTGTGTACTCCAACTTCCCCATGTAGAACCACCATCAGATGATGCTCTTGCTCGTACATAATAAACAGCACCATTTGTTGTAGGTAATGCAGGCGAAAGGTTATCGCAAAGTAAATCGTAATGAGTATTTGCTGTTCCTGATAAACCTGTTAATGTTTGTGTATAAGATGTACCTGTAAAATCGTCGGCTGTGTTTATTTCAAAATTTACTGCATTAAATGTTGATGGTGCAGAAATAGTAAAGCGTGGCGTTGCACTAGCTCTTGTATTATCAAAATATGTATATCCAGATGTTGCTGCTATATTGTAAAAAGTAGGGGATGGATTGTTAGGTGTAAATCTATAATTATTTGATGGCCACGTTGAAATATTTGGAGAACCAGATAAGCCTTCATATCCAACACTACCATCTATGTTTTCAATACCTATTGATGCTGATTCATTACCATTTAAACTATTATTTCCGTAGTGAAATTCAATTACATTTGTTGTTTCAAATAACTTAATTTGAAAATAATAATACTCTGAACTACCACTGTATCTTGACATAGAATACCATTCAATAGTAAGTACTCTATTTGGTGCAGTTCCTGATAAAGCATACCCTACTTTATCGGTTGAACCTTGGTCTTTTACAACTAAATCATCCCAAAAAGGAGCAAGAATATTATCTGTACTACCTGCTGTTGGTATAGCATCATTACTTGGATCGGAATTTGCCGGCGAAGTAAACGCAATCCATCCATTTGTTGAGGCATAAAACCCCGAATAGTTTGTTCCAAAATAATTAAATGTAAAACCTATATTTTGTGATGAGGAAATAGCATCGTCGGCAGTTGATGTACCATACCATAATTGAGTATCGTAACTTGACAAATTTGTCATTCCTACAGCAAAAGTACTTGTTGTATAAGTTTGCGAATACGAAAATAAAGACAGCTGTATTAACAGCAAAGTTAAAAGTGTTGTTCTCATAAATAGGTAAATTTATTACTGCTAAGTTAATAAATAAATTTAACAAAAACAAAACTTATTATTTTCAGATAAATATATTTGCACTTTTATTAATTGTTAAAATATAATTTTTGCAATAAAACGCTAAAAACAAGAAGTTTTCATGTTTGTGCTATGTAGGATAAACTACCACCGCATTAATAATCAGTTATTTCAAGTTTTATCCAAGTTTATACTTTTTCTGTTTTATAAAAGCAAAAATTGAAATTACAAAAACAACTGCTAAAACATAATATATGTATGTTGGAATTGGTACAGGGTCTCCTTTTGCATACGAGTGCAATCCCGAAAGGTAATAATTAACTCCAAAGTATGTCATTAGCACAGTACTAAACGATATAAGCGATGCAAAATTAAAAACAAAAATACTTTTCAATTTAGGAATAAACCTAAAATGTAATACAATTGCGTACACTAGCATAGTTGCAAGAGCCCAAGTTTCTTTTGAGTCCCAGCCCCAATAACGCCCCCAACTTTCGTTGGCCCAAACACCACCTAAAAATGTACCTACTGTAAGCAAAAACAAACCGGCAATAAGTGTCATTTCATTAATATATGTAAGTTGCTTAATGTTAAGCAATAATCGTGTTTTGTTTCTATCGTTTATTAAAACCATAAACAACAGATTTATGAACCCAATTATAGCTCCAAGCCCAACAAAACCATAGCTTGCAGTAATTACAGCAACATGTATTGTTAACCAATACGATTTAAGTACAGGTACAAGATTTGTAATTTCAGGGTCAATCCAACTTAAGTGAGCCACAAGCAATATCATACCACTTAAAACGGTTGTTGAAGCTAAGGATATTTTAGAGTTTTTATAAAACAATAAACCTGCAAGCATAGTGCTCCACGAAATGTAAATCATACTTTCATAACCATTACTCCAAGGTGCATGACCAGCAATGTACCAGCGTAAACCTAATCCAAAAGTATGAAATGCAAATGCTAATAAAATAACCCAGAAAAACACTGCTGATAATATTCTTACATTAAACTTCATCCATAAAATATCGACAAAAAGTATCAGAAGAAATATCATTCCGGCAATAAAATAAAATTCAAATAAATGACGGAAAATAGCTGCTTTATTATAAAAAATTTCTGCCTGTATTTTAGTTTTATTAACTTTAATTTTACTACCGGCTTTTTCTTGATATGTCTTTATAAAATTTAGAGAGCTATCTGCTTTTGTCCAATTATTTGTTGCCAAGGCTTGTTGTAAATCGCTAACATACAACTGAAAAACATTTTGTATAAATGTAGAATCAGCTCCTTTAAAAACTTGTTTAGCAGTATTCAAATTATACCATTTGTTATTGGAGTCGTTAAGTTTTGGAAAAATATTCAAATAATCGAGGCTAAGCATAGCATAAAGTACGTTAACTCTCTCGTCAATTTTTATAATTTCTTTATCAAATTTTGTTTGATGAGCCGGTGTTTTAGAATAAGCAACATCAACATAATTTTTTAGTAAATATTTATGATCTTGCGTAAAAACATCGGTTAAAGCAAGATGTTTATTTTTAATATTAAATTCTTTAATAATATCAGGGTTTCTAACAGCAATAAGTGGTTCGTTTGCCCATAAATCAGGACGTAAAATAACACTTAACATTACCTGGTCGGCATTTAATTCTTTATAGGTGCTTCGTTTCGATAATTTTAAAAGCAACTCTGTATTTGTAGTGTTTACCGGCTTAATTCTACCTGATTTATCTTGAACCAAAAGTTCTCCAAACTTTTTGGCATGTTCAACATTTACAATAGGTAAATCTTGAGCAAAAATTGTATTCGAGAATCCAAATATGCTAATAAATAAAAGTGTTAACGCAGCTTTTTGTTTCGATATTTCTTTAATTTTTTTATTAAGTTGCTTAAATCTGCTATTCTTATTAAAAATGCTTAGAAACATACCTATTGCCAACATTAAATATCCTAAATATGTAATTATTGTACCGTAATTATCATGATTTACAGAAAGTACAGTTCCTTGTTCGTCTTGGTCGAACGACGATTGATAAAACCTAAAGCCTTTGTAGGCTAGAACATTATTCATATATATTTTATAATCTTGCTTAAAGTTATTTGCTTCATCGTTAAGTGTAATATAACTTTCGTATGATGATGGACTCATTGAACCCGGATAACGATCTAGTACAAATTTATTTAAACTTAATGAAAAAGGTAATTTTATTTCTGTTGAGCCATAGGATATATCAAAATTATAATCTTCTAAGCTAAAAAGTTTTGATGCTCCTTTATATGTTTCTTTACCAAAAACACTAATGGTTTTTTCCGATTTATCTCCTTTAATTTTTAAAATTAATGCTGCTAACGGATACATATCCGGTTTATCTTGCTGAGTTATTATTGTTTCAGAATTTTTGTATATCTTCTTAATCACAAGCTTTTTATTATACCACTGATACAATCTTCCTTTCACAAAACTTATAGCTTCCTCTGAGTTTGCCGAGCCGCTTAAAGTATCAGCCATGTTTATAAAACTCATTGGGTATGGATTTATGATAGCCAAACCGGTATCAGTTTTATGAATATATATTGAGCTTTTATCATTACCATCATCGAAACTAAATTTTTGTTCTTTAATAAATTTACTTTCACCCTCTTTTATAAAAAAATCGTTATGTCCATCTTCGTCGGCAATAGTGAAAAGTACAATTGTTTTTCCATTCTCTTTTTCAACTATCGATTCTCCTGCATTTGGGATATATTTTTCTAATGTAATATTAAACTTTTTACCATTAAAATCAATAGTTTCGTTTAGTTCGTTATTGGCAATATTATTAAAATTTACAGGTATTGAACTTTCATATTGATATTCAGTATCATTAATTTTAATATTTAAAAACGTAGGATAAGTTAAAATTGTATTCTCTGTTTTACCTAAACGAATATGCATAATACCTTCGTAACTGATAAAACGAGTAATGCCCGCACCAATAATTGTTACTATAAAACCCACATGAAATATTAAGATAGTAAGTTTTTTTAAACGATACATTTTAAATTTATAGATAACTATCACTAAATTTATTACAAGTAATAAATGTAAAAAATTAAACCATGGAGCTTTGTATATTAACCATTTAGCAACCGGAGTACCAAAATCGTTTTCAATAAATGTTGCAAGCCCTATGCTTACAAAATAAATTAATAATAATATTAACGATAATTTTATTGATGAAAATAATTTATATATTGAATTCATTCTTATCTAAATTTAATTTAAATAACAAAACTACATAAAATAATAATTGTACTATATGATTTTAAACAATTTGTTTTTATTTTTTTGCTTTTCTGGGGTTATAGTATTTTCTTAAATTTATATTTATTTTTGATATATGCTTATTTTGGGTGTTATTTAATCTTTTATACGTCCCAAGGAACGGGGAATTAAACCCAAACAGATTAAAATATGTATAATAATATTTGTTATCACACCACAATAAGCATTGACATATAATATTTTATCTAAAAATCATAATAATGATTATTTAGCTGAGTTCTAATTCCAAAGAAAAAGAATTCGGTATCGCTTTTTGCACCAATTATTTCTTGACGGTGAGTATATTCAACATATATCTGAAAATTTGTAACCGGATTTATTAAGTACGATAAACGTACATTATAATATATTCTTTCGGTTGCATTTACAAACCCAATACTTGAGTATGAAATAGGATTTACCCAAGCTGTACCATCTGGTTTAAAGATATCGACTCCATAGTTTGTTTCATTTCCATTAATTATTTCATCTGCAGCAGTAGTTATATGATTTACCTTAAAACGAAAAATAAAATCGTTTATTCTATAACTTAAAATACCAACAAACTCGGCAAAACCGCTACCAACAGTATGTGCTAATGGTTGATTGTAATACGAATAATTCTGATATTGATTTGTATGTGCATAAGAATATGGTCGTACCCAATTATATTCTGCCTGAAAATATAAGTTTTTTAGCCAAAATAAATTGAAGAACTTAGTTCCTATCTGATAGCCGAACTTCTTATCAACATCATCATCTAACATAAATTGCCCGTAAGTTTGAATACCTTTCGATATTTTTGCCTTTGCAGTAAATCCAATTAGTACATTATTATTACCATTAAATCCGTATTGTATTGATTTTCCTAAAATAAATGGATTAAAATAACCCGGAGTAAATTTATTATTTCCTGTACTATCGCTTGTTTGTGCAATTAATCCTTCAAATAACCCTACTTGAATATATTTATTAAAAATATAGTTCAAAAATAAAAACGAACCGTGTGTTCGTTGGTATGTTAGCAAACGTGTATCAGCATTACTTGCTCGCTGAAACGATGTTAGCAAGTATATATACTGGAATTTTTTAAAATTTGTAGTAATTTTAAAAAAAGGATAGTTAAAAGCATTATCTGATAGTAATAAGGAACGATATCCCTCACCAATAAAATGTTTTCCATGTCCTAACTCAAAATTTAGCCATTTTAATGGAGTAAAAGAGAGTGAGCCGGAAGCATTGGCAAAATCGAAACCATTACCTTTAAAACCTCTAAGCCTACCTTGCCCGGGCACTACGTGATGCTCTCTCGAATATTCATAAATATATTGCGGAAAAAATGCTTGATTTTCGTAAAAATCGGTTTTAAATGATAACTGATTTGTAATGCTCCCTTTTATTGATATTCCACGTGTATTTATACTTAAACTCGAATCTAAATTATCGCTACCTTTTGCAATATTAAATAGCGGATTTATTGTTAAATAAAAATCTTTTTTATTTACTATTAACAAATCTTCTGTACGTAATTTTTCCCACCATACAGGATGTTTTAGTTTTGATAATAATGCACTATCTCTACCATACTCTTTTATAAGTGAGTCGGTGTTAAAGTTTAATTGTGATTGTAATATTGGTTTAAATCCGGTATGTGTAAACGAGTTATCGGAATTTATTTTCCGGTCAATTTTATATTTAGTTGTATAGTCAAGGTCATGATACTGTTGTTGAGCGTTTAAGTTTAAAGTAAATAAACATATTACAAATATGAAAAATAGATTTTTTTCTTTGTTCAGAATGACAAAACTCCAATTTATATATTTATTAACGCTATAATTTTTCAACTTATTAAACCTTAAAACTATATATTACTTAGTATAAAAATTAATCATTTGCTGTATAGAACGCTTACAAACAGGGCAATAACCAACCATTAATGTTTGCATTTCGCATTTTCGATATGGGCGATAAAAACCTTTAGCCATATATCCGGCACCTTCAAACAAGCCAATTGTTTTTGCATATTCAATAGTTGCAGGTGTTGGCTGAGGTGTATTTTTATCAATCATGTTTTTCCATTTTTTATCAAAATTAACCAAATTTGTAATATTTGGTTCCCAAGGTTCTACACCTTTAGGGTAAAACTCATCAGACAAACCACTGTCAACGTACTCATCGGCTAAACCACCAAAACCATGACCAAATTCGTGTAAAAATACATATTTTGAAGCTTCATCGTCAACCGATGTAATACTCCAAAAATTATAAATACCACCACCGCCATATTTTGAGCTGTTTACAAGTAAATATATTTGGTCATACGGTACAAGCGAGGCAGCATCGCGTAAGCTTTTTATGTCTGAAGTTGTTAAGTATCGTTCGCTGTAAAAGGTATTAAAACTACTATTTATTGCTGTATTTTTCCATATATTTTGTGTTGGCATATCAGTTCCACTTTCGTTTGATATTACTTCAACACCCCAAATATTAAATTTGTCTTTGTTTTCAGTAAAGGGCGGGTATGAGAATAGATAATCGGCAAATCGTTTGGCATCTTTATGTAGTTTGTCTATCTCATCTTTTGTATAACCATCAAAAATAAAAGCTATATCAACTTTATTTTTTGAATCACCATTTTTAAGTATTTCAAAAGTATTATAGTTACAGGCTTTTTCTTTGTTTATTGATACATCGTTTGGGTCAATTTCTAACGAAAACAAGTTAAAATATCCACCTTTTCTGTCTCTACGGTCAATATTAAAAATAATTTTTTCTTTTGGATAAGGAAATGTTGCTACTTCGTAAAAGCTTTTTGATATTTCTTTTGCTTCAGGAGTTGTTTGCCATTCTTTAAATAAATTATCCGAGCCTCTGCTGTATATTAATTTATTTGCAGCTTTATCGTAAATTTTCACCATAAAATTACCATACATAAAAGTATCAATTAAATTTATATGCGAACCTCCCCAAAATTTTTCTTGGCGTATTTCTTTTAAGTAAATTGCTTCGTTCTTGCTGTTTCCTACATGCGAATAATCTACTCGCATTGATTTGTTTACGAAGTATTTATCAAAGCTAACTTGTTGAGAAAAAGATGAAAAAGATAATAATATTAGTATTAATATTGATACTTTAGGTTTTTCATAATAACAGAAAAGATTCATAATTCGTAATTTAAAATTAATAATTAAAGAGTGTTTACCAGTTAGAAACAGATTTATTAAAAATATCATCAGTAATTTTTTCTACTATATCAGTTATTAGTTGGTCTTCAACAGCATCAAGCGATTCGCTTGATGGGTAATCGGCATAATGAGAAAAAGCTTTATCAAAATTCTGATTTTCGTCTTTTGTATTTACAAATTTCACTTGAATAATAATTGTTAAACGGGTTTGCGTAGCTAAATCGCCTGTAATTGCTGCGGGTGTTGTTGTATAACGTGTTATTGCACCACTAAACTGTAAATCTCCTTCATCGTTAACAAGCTCTAAGCTTGTTTGATTTACAAATCTATCTTTCAGTGCCTCGGTAAAAGTTTGGCTTAACGATGGATTAACCAAAAGTGCATGATTAGGAAAATAATCAACCGAAATAGTTTTTATATTAGGCGAAATAGAAGCTCCTGTAAAAGAATAACCAATTTTACAAGAGTTAATAACAGCTATTATTAAAACTATAATTCCAATTTTGATATATATATATTTTGAAACCATTATTTTAATTATTAATTACACATTACTAATTGTTTATTGTAAATCATATTCTTTTAATTTACGGTATAATGTACGTTCAGAAATACCGAGTTCTTTTGCTGCAATTTTGCGTTTTCCATTATATTTATCTAATGCTTTTATTATTAATTCTTTTTCTTTTTCAGCTATTGATAAGGATTCTTCAACAAATTCCTCTGTATCTTCAATTCTTGGATTATTGTCGAACTTAAAATCTGGTTTAATAGGTGTTTCAACAGTCGATTTTTGTATAAATTCAGTTTTAAAATCATTAATAACTTTTGCAGTATCTGCTGTATTTATATTTTGCGAATTAATATTTCCTTTCATTAATTCAGCTACAATAGATTTAAGTTCGTTCATGTCTTTTTTCATATCAAACATAACTTGATATAAAATTTCACGTTCTGTATTAAATGTTTTTTCATCAACACCAACTCCTTCGTATAAAGCAGGTAAATTTGTTTGATATGATGCAGGTAAATATGAAAGTAATCTTTCACTATTTACAGTGCGATTTTCTTCAATTATTGATATTTGTTCTGTTATATTTTTTAACTGACGTATATTACCCGGCCAACGATAATTTGTAAGTGTTTCTACAGCATCTTCGGTTAAACGAACTGCAGGCATTGTATATTTCTCAGCAAAATCTAAAGAAAATTTTCTAAATAATAGGTGTATATCTTCTTTACGTTCTCTTAGTGGTTTTAATGGAATTGGCACAGTGTTTAACCTGTAAAATAAATCTTCTCTAAACTTTCCTTTTTTTATAGCTTCGGGTATATTTAAATTTGTTGCGGCAACAACTCTAACATTTGTTTTCTGTATTTTTGATGAACCAACTTTCATAAACTCGCCGGCTTCTAAAACACGTAAAAGTCTAACTTGCGTTGATAAAGGTAATTCACCAACCTCGTCAAGAAAAATTGTGCCACCATCAGCAACTTCGAAATAACCTTTGCGTTTATCAACAGCACCGGTAAAAGAGCCTTTTTCATGACCAAATAACTCTGAGTCGATTGTCCCTTCGGGTATTGCTCCACAGTTTACGGCAATATAATTATTGTGTTTTCGTGCACTAAACTGATGTATTATTTGTGGGAACACCTCCTTACCAACACCACTTTCGCCCGTAATTAATACCGATAAATCGGTGTTAGCTACTTGTACAGCTATTTCAATAGCTCGGTTTATTGATTCGCTATTGCCTATTATTCCAAATCGTTGCTTTATTTGCTGTATATTCATTTACTTAAATTTTTAAGAGACCTAACAAGTCTAATAAATATATTTTAATTTCTAACTTATAAAGAGTTTGTTAACTTTTATAAAAGACCTAACAGGTGTCTTTGAGACCTGTTAGGTCGGATATATTAATTTTAACTCTTGTAAAAAACCTAACAGGTCTTTGAGACCTGTTAGGTTTGCAAAGATACATTTTTTTATTGAAATTGACATTTTGGCATAAAAAAAGGCTACCTAAAAGGTAGCCTTTTAATAAATATTATAATTTATATTATTTAGCTAATACAATATTTTTAACAACAATGTTGTTATTTGTAATAACTTTAACAATATAAGTTCCGTTTTGAACGTCAGATAAATCAACTGTATTTGTGTTAGAAACAGTTTTTACTAAAGAACCAACTGTGTTATAAACGTTAATTGTTGCATTTTCTGCATTTGTTACGTTTAATAAACCAGTTGTTGGGTTAGGATAAATGTTTATTTCTGAAGCAGAAATTGTATTATTAATACCACTATTAAAAGTAACATTTGCTCTTATAACATAAGTATGATTAAAGCCAAAACTTGAAGCAGTTGCCCAAGCAGCATTGTAATATACCCATGCTTCACCTAAATTACCAGGAACATCAGATGTTGCCATAGCCATATTTCCTGCAGAAGCTTCTTCAACACCAATAAAATATGTTCCAGCAGGTAAATATACATTACCAACGCCAACTGTATAAACAGCACCAGCGTTTGCAGTAAGAGTATCAAAAGCAATTGCAGAAGAAGTAGCTAATTCTGAACCAGTAACAGTTGTACCGTCATAAGCATAAACTTTAACAGTACCTTCAACAGCAGAAGGGTGTATTAATTGGAAAGTAACAGATGTTAATGTAACACCTGTACCAAATGTGTATAATTGGCCAATAATACCTGTAGCACCGTCGCCAATTCCCATTGCACCACCATTAGGTCCAAAATCTCTAGCTAATGTTGTGTCAGAAATAGCAACATATAAAGTGTCTTTATTTGTTTCAGGAGTAGCATCACCTGTTACATCAGCATCAAAATTAATTTGATATGCACCAACAGCAGAAGGTGTAAAAGAAGGAGCGTAGGTTAATTCTACAGTTGCACCATCATTTAAATCTGAAGATGTTGTTGCAATACCTGCATAAGGAATAGTTGCCTCATTAGCAGTAGTAGTTTGTCCTGCAGGAATAGCTGCACCAGCATTAGACAACATACCTTTAAAATCGAAAGAAGCTGTCATAAATGAAGGGAAAATAGTATAGTTAGATGCTAAACCAGCACTTAAAGAAGCATCTGGATTCGCAGCTGGTGCATCTAATGATACATCATCAATTCTTAATACGTTAGCATCAACAGAAGTACATCTAAATGCGATATAAACTTGGTCACCATCATTAATACCAGCGTTATCTGTTAAAACAAAACTGTGTAAAGAATAAGTGTTAGGCTCATCAACAACCGATTCTAAAGTAATTGTAAAATCTGCAACAGCATTACCTGTTGTAGAAACAAGAACTTCATAAGACTCTAACCAAGAACCTGTAGATGCAGCATAAAATTTAAATACTTCACCAGTAGCTACAGTTAGTTGTGGAGTAACTAAATAGTCGTCATTTCCAGCAGCTGTATATAAACAACCAGCTAATGAATCACCAGAATTTGCAGCAACATCATTCGTATTCCATATATTCCAAGTTGTACTATCAGCATTTGCATCAATAACTGTCCAGCCTTGGTTAGCGAAACCTAATTCGAAGCCATCAGAAAAAGTTGCATTAATAGCTTTTTCAACTTTTGTTTTTTGTGCTTTAGGAGCTGTATAAGTTAGCCCAGAAGTCTTAATTTGTGCAAATGAACTTGCTATAAAAGCAAACATTGCAATAAATAGTAGAGATTTTCTCATCATTTTAAAAATTTTAATTTATAAATAGTTTAATTAATTGCCGAAAATAATAAAAAAATTTGACAAACACGTAAATAAAATGTTAAATTATTTTTTAATACATTTTAATAAGCTGTGGCTTACACCTATGTCATTGTATATTTTATCAACTTTTAAGCCAGCTTTATCAATAAGTTTAAACATATCTTCGGAATGATACATTTGGCTATTGCCATTAGCTATTACAGTAAAATACAGCGATGTTGCGTGCAAACTGTATGTAGAGGCTTCATATTTCTGCATATCCCAAAATGTTTCTAAAATAAATAACGATGAGTTTTCGTCCATTGCATTATATGCACGAGTTAATAAGCCAAGAATTTCTTCTTGAGAGAAACAATCTAAAAATTGGCTCATCCAAATAGCATCGAAACCTTTTGGGAATGGAATACTATTGTCTAAAAGGTTTACATCTATTGTAGATATTCTATTTTCCTTACCTGCATTTTTAATATTTTGCCTAGCTACTTTAGTTTGCCCCGGGTGATCGAGAATTGTAATTTTAACATCGTTATTATAATCGGTTGTTTTTAACGAAAATTTGCCGGTATTCCCACCTACATCTAGAAAACTCTTAGGATTTTCTTTGAAAATAATCTCCATTAATTCGGGAAACGAAGTATCGGAATAATAATGGTCGAAACCAAACCAACTTTCTTGTACTTTTTCAGGAAGTTCTGATAATCCTTCGTAAACAGTGTCCCACTCTCCAAAAACTTTTAATCCTTCGGGTTTTCCATTTTTAATTGATTCTTGTAATTTAAAGAATCCTAAATAATTAACATCGTGAGTAAAATTCATATTCACTTTTGTTAATTCGTCACTAATTAGAAAAAAACCTGTTTTTGTAAGTATGTATTCGTTATTTCTAAGCATTACAACTTCAATGCTAAGTCCGGCTTCTAAAAGTACTTTAGTTCCATAAACAGAAATATCTAACTCTTTAGCAATAGTTTCTACACTTGCTTTTTTGTTTTTCAATAAATAATCTAATATTCCAAAATCGCGTAAAGCTTTTGCCGCTTGAAACATAATTGGACCAAAAGCCAATTTTTGCGCATCTAATTTTGCTGTAACAGCACGTTTTTTATCTGATCCGTAGTCTTCCATGTTTTATTTTTTATGCTATATGTATTGAATAGCTGATGATATTTATTTGTTTACTTTCCAAAAATAATAATAATTAAACCATTGTACAGGATATTTTTTTAATATACTTTCTATATTGGTTTTATAATCGTTTATAATTTCTGAAACTAGCTCGTTACGAGTTTTAGCTTTTGTGTTACTATATACTTTTGGTTTTGTTGCGTAAAAATGATAATGTGTACTTGTTTCTTTTAATGCAGAAACAAAAGTTACGGGTTTTTGTTGTTTAACTGCCAAGTAAAATACTCCTGTGGGAAATTCGGCATCGTATCCCATAAAGTTTGTTGTAATACTTTTAGAACCGGGCATAAACCTATCACCATGAATAACAATTAACTCATTATTTTGTAATGCTTCTGCTATTTTAAACATATGAGAAAAATCGTCTGATATTGGTATGATATTCATATTTTTTTCTACCATAACATTATCTAATAAGGTTTTCACTTTTTCGTGTTCGGCCTCTAACATTACAATATTTATTTTGGTATCAATGCGTTCTAAAAGTTGACCTGCAATTTCCCAATTTCCTGTATGTGCACCAATTAAAAAACCACCTTTACCGTCTGCTGCAATTTTTCTTAGGTTTTCTTCGCCATCAAAGTCAAAAGTGAAATCTTTTTTTATTCCTGAAAGAATTGCAATTTTATCGATTAAGGATTGCCCTAATACATAAAAGTTTTTATATACGCTTATAAACGATTTTGTAGAACTGTATTTTTGAATATTCTTGAAATACCAAGTAATTGCTTTTTTTTCTTTTCCTGAGAAAAAAAGAAAATATAATGAAACAAAACGAAGTAAAAAATAAGCAGATTTTACTCCAAAATTTTTGATTAAAAAAATAAATATCTTGTAACCGGCAACACCTCCACGGGTTTTACCTTTCCACTGAGACATTATTTGCTAACTTTTACTAGAATATAGTTGTATAAATCGTCAAGAGTTCTAATGTTAACCATTTCTTCTCCATTAACTTTAAATCCAAAATCCTTTTCAATAACAACAGCTATATCCACAAAATCAAGGCTTTCTATTTCTAAATCGTCAATTAATAATGCTTCTGGTTTTACTTGTTCAGGTTCTAATTCGAACTCATCTATTAAAAAACTGTTAACTTTTTCTACTATATCTTCTTTTGTCATTTTATGCAAAAATAAATTTGAACCGCAAAAGTATAAAATTTTTTATACAATATATAATCTAAATTTTTTAAAGCCAATGAATCTCCTCGCCGCAAGCAGACGAAGTGTCGTTTTGGAATACTATTCTTTTATACGTCCCAAGGGACGGGGAATTAAACCCAAACAGATTAAAACTAATAATTATTGTATCTGGAGACCAACGGATAAGTGTATAAATTTATTTTATTTATTATTCCAAAATAGTATCATTTTTGGCAACAGGGTCTTCAATATAAATTTTCGATAAATCTATATAATTCATATTGTTTGTATAAAAATTATGCACATTAGATTTCATAATATTATACATTTCACTATTTTCGTCTTCGGTGTAGTTCATTACCACGTATTTTGGCGGATTTGTTTCAAAATCTTTTATATGTTTATCCATATACTCTGATATATATGCCCCCGGTATATTTAAAATTATATCAATTTCGCCTTTTGTAAATGCACTAATTTCTCTCTGAATAGAGTTTTCAACGCCAATAAAAACGGTGTCAAGATATGGTAACTTTTTGTTATTATCATCAGACAAATAATAATCGGGATTTTTAATTAATACTATTTTATCAGTTTTTGGATATTCACTTAAGTAAAATGCACCTGTACCAACATAAATTTTCTCTTTATATTTTTCGAAAGCCTCTTTTGGATATATTGAGGCAGAAGGTAATGCCAACGAATTTAAAAAGAATGGCATAGTTTTGCGTAATTTTAATTTAACCGTAAAATCATTAATAATTTCAATTCCGGAAATACTATCAGATTTGTTATTATAGTATTCTTCTGCACCAACAATATTTAACATGATTGCTTTAAAATTATTGTTAGTATAATTTTGCGAACATAAATTTGTAAGGGAATATTTTACGTCAACGGCTGTAAGTCTACGTCCTTTTCCATCAGGAAAACAAATATTATCATGAAAATACACATCTTTTCGAATAAAAAATGTATATTCTGTAAAATCTTCATTAATTTCCCATGTATTTGATATTGCAGGTTCAATAGTTAAATCTATTGGATTATATTTTACAAGCCCTTCAAATATTTGCGATGCTATTTGCATAGAATAAATATCGTTAATTGCCGGAGGATATAATGTTTTTATTTTTGATGCTATATTGAATTTTAAATTAGTTTTTTCTTTGATTACATCGTTACTACTTTCTTGTGTTGAACAAGAAAATAACAAAAAAGAGAATGCTATTATATAAATTAAGTTCTTCATTTCTAATGTTTTTACTTTAGTTTTGCAATTATAGTTTCGTTTCCAACTGTTTTATCTTGTAAATTTACAATAATTTCTGAATTTATTGGTAAAAATACATCAACACGTGAACCAAATTTTATAAATCCTAGTTCATCTCCTTGATTAAAGGTCTTACCTTCTTTAGCAAAATAAACAATACGTCGAGCAACCGCTCCTGCAATTTGACGCATTAACACTTCTGTGTTATTTGATGTTTTTATTACTGTTGTTGTTCTTTCATTTATTTCTGATGATTTTGGAGCAAAAGCAACTAAATGTTTTCCTTTATGGTATTTAAAATAACTAATTATTCCTTTTACAGGAATCCAATTTACATGAATATCTAACGGCGACATAAATATAGATACTTGTATTCTTTCTTCTTTTAAATATTCATTTTCATGAACTTGCTCTATAACAACAACTTTACCATCAGCAGGAGCATAAATAGTTTTATCATCGGTATTATTAATAATCCTTAAAGGATGTCTAAAAAACCGTACTATAAAAAAGAAAAATATTGTGGAAATTGTTAATAATGGAATTGCTACCAATAAAAATGGCAGTAAATAATAAACCGTTAAGTTTAACAAAACTACAAAGGTAAAAACAATACCAATACTTAAATAACCTTCTTTATGAATTCTCATATATAAATTGAAATAATTAGCGAAAATACTTAAAATAGTTATAATTAAAAAATTGAATGTTTTTTTTCATGGCAAACTCATGCTTTTATATTTAGTACTTTTAGTAAATACTCTTCATTTCAAGCAGTATTCAGCCTTTTACCGGCAATTCCTTTTTTGTAATTTTTCAATAAATTTTTAAAATTTTCAATCTGTTTTGATTAAACATCCTTAACATTGGAACGTATTAACCCGCATTATTCATAGAATTCAATAACGCTACGTATAATCTGTTTATAAACAGTCAGTTATTGTAAAACCCAAATCACCCAAATTTGGGTGATTATATTTTTCAATATAGTTTGATAAAAATGAAGTTAATTTATTTAAACGTACGCAAATAATGTAACCCGGATTAACAGTACTTCTACAGATTGTTTACTTATATCGATACAGTTGTAATTAATACTACAGAAATAAATTCAATAAATAATTCAAATATTAGTATTTTCCCTAACCCCGCAAATGATTTTGTAAATATCACAACAAAAAATAATGGAAATTTACAATTAATTGATATTAACGGAAAAGTTTTAATTAACACTAAAGTAAATAATAATATTAAAATTGATATTTCAGACCTATACAATGGAATATATTTAATTAAATATACAACCGCATCTAATATAATTAATCAAAAACTAATAATCAGATAATCCCCTACACATACGGATTATTAAAAACTCTATAATTAAAATTATCGAGTTTTTTGTTGTATAACATTTTTATAAGCCAACATCTTGTTTAATTTTGTAAAAAAATTTATAATATGAAAAGAGTTGCAGTTCCTACAGCAAATGGGCTATTAAGTCCACACTTTGGTGGAAGTGAATATTTTTCGATTTTTAATATCGAAAATAATAAAATTGTAAGCGAAGAAATTTTGCCTACACCTGAACATTTAACGGGCTCGTATCCTAATTTTTTAGCTGAACAAAATATTACCGATATTATTGTTGGTGGTATTGGGGGTAAAGCTATCGAAATTTTTAACAAGTTTAATATTAATGTTTACGCCGGAGCTAATGTACTTTTACCTAAACAAGTAACAGAACAATTACTTGAAGGCACTCTTGCTTTAACGGGTAATTCGTGTAATCACGAAGGCGATGGCCCTGAGAGCCATGGCGAAGGACATCATCATCACAATTAAAATTGTATTAAAACAAAAAAATCCATTTCATATTAATGAAATGGATTTTTTTATGATTTTTTATGTGTTTACTCAATAATTGATTCTATTAAAACAGAAACATTATTTTTTAAAACTTCAATAATACCACCTGTTACTTTATAAAAAGTTTCGTTTCCGTCAGGAGTAATTACTTTTACCTCACCAGCCGATAACGTAGAAACAATTGGAGCATGATTTTCCATAACTTCAAAACTACCATTTAATCCGGGTACTTTAATTAATTTAATATCGCCGGAAAAAACTTTTTTATCAGGTGTAATAATATCTAAATTCATATTTTTAACTATTTAGTTTCTGCAAGAATTTTCTTACCTTTTTCTATAGCTTCTTCAATTGTACCAACAAGGTTAAATGCAGCTTCAGGATATTCATCTACCTCACCATCAAGAATCATATTAAATCCTTTAATAGTATCTTCAATTGAAACCAAAACTCCTTTTAAACCTGTAAATTGTTCTGCTACGTGGAAAGGTTGAGATAAGAAACGCTGAACACGACGTGCACGGTGTACAACTAATTTATCTTCTTCAGAAAGTTCATCCATACCAAGAATAGCAATAATATCTTGTAACTCTTTGTATCGTTGAAGAATTTCTTTAACTTTTTGTGCGGTATTGTAATGCTCATCGCCAACTACATCAGGAGTAAGAATACGAGATGTTGAATCAAGAGGGTCAACAGCAGGATAAATACCTAATTCAGCAATTTTACGGTTAAGCACTGTAGTTGCATCAAGGTGAGCAAAAGTTGTCGCAGGAGCAGGGTCTGTTAAATCGTCAGCAGGTACATAAACAGCCTGAACCGATGTAATTGAACCGTTCTTTGTAGAAGTAATACGCTCTTGCATAAGTCCCATTTCGGTAGCAAGTGTTGGTTGGTAACCTACAGCTGATGGCATACGTCCTAAAAGAGCTGATACTTCAGAACCTGCTTGTGTAAAACGGAAAATATTATCGATAAAGAAAAGAATATCTTTTCCTTGTCCTGAGCCATCGCCATCACGGAAACTCTCAGCAAGAGTTAAACCTGATAAAGCAACAGAAGCACGAGCCCCTGGAGGTTCGTTCATTTGACCAAATACAAGCGATACTTGCGAGCTTTTCATAGCTTCTTTGTCAACTAACGATAAGTCCCATCCGCCTTCTTCCATGCTTTTTTCAAACTTCTCACCATAAGTCATAACTCGACTTTCAAGCATCTCACGAAGTAAATCATTACCCTCACGAGTACGCTCACCCACACCTGCAAATACAGATAGTCCGTCGTGACCTTTTGCAATATTATTTATAAGTTCTTGAATTAATACGGTTTTACCTACACCAGCACCACCAAATAATCCAATTTTACCGCCTTTTGAGTATGGCTCAATAAGGTCGATAACTTTAATTCCTGTATAGAAAACTTCGTTTGTTGTAGAAAGTTCATCAAACTTCGGAGCTTCACGATGTATTGGGTAACCATTTTCCTTTGGAAGAGCACCAATACCATCAATTGTATCACCGGTTACGTTTAATAAACGACCTTTTACGGCTTCACCAATAGGCATTTTTATAGGCGAGCCTGTTGTAACAACTTCCATTCCCCTTGACAAACCATCAGTAGAGTCCATTGCAATTGCACGAACTGTATTTTCACCAATGTGTTGCTGTACCTCTACTATTAATTTAGTATTACCTGGTCTTTCAACTTCTAAAGCCTCATGAATATTAGGTAACTCAGATCCTTGCTTCTCAAAAGAAACGTCGATAACCGGCCCAATAATCTGTATAATTTCTCCTTTATTCGATGACATTTATAATTGTTTTATATTAATTTTTTTTAGAACCGCAAAGATAATAATTTTATAATATTAATTAAAATTATTTAGA
>CAMZKE010000005.1 GCA_947311115.1 uncultured Bacteroidales bacterium
AATTTGGGTGATTTGTTTTTTTTAATATACATTTTTCTTTTCCTGATACTTCGTTGCAAACCATTTGCAGTATTCATATACAGCGGCATGGTTTGTCGCCTCATCTCAGAAAAAGAAAAACGCATTAATAATCCGGGCTAAGCTTTTAGATGAAATTATTATATCATATAATATTATGGTAAATTATCTTATATTTGAACGAAATATAAAATATAACTAAAATGAAATATATTTTTCTATTTTTTTCAATTAGCCTAAAGCTTATTGGGCAAACAGATTTAATAATTTTAAACGAAAAAGAAAGTATTTCATTTACAGAAAAACAAATATCAAAATCGGTTATAGTTATTAATAGAACTGTTGAATATAAGATAAATACAAAAAATGGTGTTGCAATATTAAGTAAGATTGTTTTACCTCAACAAATAGATGAAACCTATTATCCAAATTGTACAAAAGTTAGAAATATTGATAGAACTTTAGATTTTATTAAAATAAACAATATTGAAATAACCGTAAAAAGCAATTCGCAAATAAGAATTATAAATACTGATAATCCTGAAAAACTATATACAAAATCGGTAATAAATAATAATGAAGCTAATTTTATTTCAAATATCGACAGGGATATTATTATAAATGGACAGAAATATATGGACCAAACGGTAAATACCGAACAATATGGCGAAAACACAAAATATATTTATAAAATAAACAATTTATCGGTTGGCGATATTGTAATAGTAAAATATGAGTATCAGGCTAATTTTTCTAATAATATCAATACTTTATTATCAATCAGAAAGTTTTTTCATTCAAAATACCCAAAAAAACATTATGAATTAACTTGGAGTTATAATAACGAATTATTAGTTGATACATTTTTTGTTAATCATAGCAATTACAAAATAACTAAAACAGGAAATATTATTATAATTGATTGGGTTTTTGAAAACCTTCCTGCTGCTTTAAATGAACAAAACAGTAAAGCTTATTTGGATTTACCATATTTTGCATTTTTACCTAAACCAGACGACTTTTTAACTCGCGATATTGATTCTTACGATGCGTTTTATTTACCAACATATTATTATTTAGCAAATCATCGCGAACGCAAATTTAAAAAAGCTATTGTTGATGCAAAAATAGGATTAAAAGATAAAGATAATTTGGCTATTGATAAATTAGTAAAGCATTTTATTGATGAAAAGAAATCGGCAAATAGTATTCGTTTAATGCAATGTTTTATGGTTGATTCGGTAAAATATGAAAATGCAGATAATTATTATGATAGAAAAATTACAAATACAAAAAATCATATAGGTGTTAAAATTCAAGATGGAATTATTAAAGATAACAATATTGAGCTAATTTATGCTTACTGGCTAAATAAAATGAAATATAAATATTTTACAGGTTATATTTCTGATAATAGAATTGCACAAATAGGCAAAAATTATTTAGTACCTGTAAACTCAGAAAATATGTTATTTGTACCATATTATAATACTAAATATCCAATGTATATTTACCCAAAGCAAGAAATAGGTTATTATGCTGACGAATTAGCTTTTTATCTTGAGGGAAGTAATATTTTATTACTAAGTAGCAACGATTATGGCGATACAAAGCGAAATTTTGAACGTAAAACAAAAATATCTAAAACGCCAAAAAGTAAATTTTCCGATAATTATAGAACAGTAAAAAGTAAAGTAAATATTACAACTACAGCTATTGCAAAATTTAATACCAAATTAAATTTATCAGGTCAGTTTTCCACATTAACACGAAATATTTACCTTAACAAACCAACAGATAATACAATAAATAGCACATATTTAGAACCTATTTGGCAAATTAACCCAACAACTAAACTTAATGATATTAATATAACTAAAAACGACTATTATTATCCGTTTAAGTACAGTTTTGTATTAAAATATACCGATGAAGATATTGTTAAGAAAACAAATGAAGAGTATATTATTGATGTATCAAAACTTATACATCATGTAACCATAAATAATTTAGATTCACAATTTTTGAAACGAACAACAAATTTTTACACCGATTTTGTTGGTAAAGATTCGTATAACTATTTATTCGAATTTGCAAATAAGGTAAAACTTAATGAAGAAATAAAAAAAGTAATTAAAAACACACTTGGGACATATTCTTATAATGTTAAACAGATAAATTCTAACACAATATTAATATCAAGTATTTTTTCCGTTAAAACCGAATTTGTCGATGCAAAAAATATTAATGATGTTTTTGATATTTATTCGGCAACTAATAATGTAAGTAAATTAAATATTAGAATAATGCATGAATAATTCTGTATGATATAAACAGTATATAGCGTTTTTTTCTAATGACTAAATAAAAAATGCCAAGTACATAATTGTACTTGGCATTTTATTAAAATAAAGTATTACTTGTTATACTTCACGCATAGTTGCTTGTGCTGCAGCTAAACGAGCAATTGGCACTCTAAATGGAGAACAAGAAACGTAATCTAATCCTGTACGGTGACAGAATTCTACAGAGCTAGGATCTCCACCGTGCTCGCCACAAATACCTAATTTAATATCAGGGCGTGTTGCTTTACCTTTTTCGCAAGCCATTTCTACCAATTGACCAACACCTGTTTGGTCTAGGGCTTGGAATGGGTCTTGCTCTAAAATTCCTTTATTAATATAAATAGGTAAAAATTTACCGGCATCATCACGAGAATATCCAAATGCCATTTGAGTTAAATCGTTTGTTCCGAATGAGAAAAACTCAGCACGTTTAGCAATTTCGTTTGCAGTAAGTGCAGCGCGAGGAATCTCAATCATTGTTCCTACAAGGAAATCAACTTTAATAGCTTTTTCTTCTTGAACCTCGGCAGCAATTCTTCGAATAATTTCTTCTTGCATTTCGAATTCTTGGTAAGTTCCAATTAAAGGAACCATAATTTCCGGCTTAGGGTCGAAACCTTCTTTTTTAAGATCGCAAGCAGCTTCAATAATAGCACGAGCTTGCATTTCTGTAATTTCCGGATATGTATTTCCTAAACGACAACCTCTATGACCTAGCATTGGGTTAATCTCGTGTAAAGAATCTACTTTTTGTTTTACAATCTTAACATCAACATTTAACTTTTCTGCCATTTCTTTCTGTGTAGCATCGTCGTTAGGTGTAAATTCGTGCAAAGGTGGATCGAGTAAACGAATAGTTACACCAAATCCGTCCATAGCTTTTAGAATTCCGTAGAAATCTTCACGTTGAATAGGCAATAATTTTTTTAGAGCTTCTACACGCCCTGCTAAATCTTCAGCTAAAATCATCTCACGAATAGCCCAAATTCTTTCTCCTTCAAAAAACATATGTTCTGTTCTACAAAGCCCAATTCCTTTTGCACCAAACTCACGAGCTGTTTTTGCATCGTGTGGTGTATCGGCATTAGTTCTTACATACATACGAGAGTTTTTCTCTGCTAATTCCATTAACTTGCCAAAATCGCCATCTAACGAAGGTGTAATTGTATCAACTTTTCCGTTATAAACAACACCTGTAGAACCGTCTAACGAAATAAAATCTCCTTTTTTATACTCAACACCACCGATAGTCATTGAACTTCCTGTTACTCTTAAATCGGCAGCAGAAGAAATACAACATTTTCCCATTCCACGAGCTACAACTGCTGCGTGAGATGTCATACCACCACGCTCGGTAAGAATACCAACGGCAGCATACATTCCTTTTAAATCTTCAGGCGAAGTTTCTCTACGAACTAAAATTACTTTTTCGCCTTTTTCTGCTTCTATTTCTGCATCTTCAGCTGAAAAAACAATTTTACCTGTAGCTGCTCCCGGAGATGCTGGTAATCCTTTAGATAAAAGTTCGGCAGATTCTAATGCTTTAGTGTCGAAAACAGGATGTAATAACTCATCTAATTTATTAGGCTCCATACGTAAGATAGCGGTTTTTTCGTCTATCATACCTTCTTTTAACATATCAACAGCCATTTTTACCATAGCTGCACCTGTGCGTTTTCCATTACGTGTTTGCAACATCCAAAGTTTACCATCTTGAATGGTAAATTCCATATCTTGCATATCTTTGTAATGGTTTTCTAATTTTTGTTGAATTGTATTTAATTCTTTATATAATGCAGGCATAGACTCCTCTAAAGATGCAAATTTCGATTTACGAATTTCTTCAGGGGTTCCGTTACGTTCTGCCCATCTTTTAGAACCAATTATAGTTATTTCAAGTGGAGTTCTTACTCCTGATACAACATCTTCGCCTTGAGCGTTAATTAAATATTCTCCATTAAATTGGTTTTCTCCAGTAGCTGCATCACGAGAAAAACATACGCCTGTTGCAGATGTTTCGCCCATATTGCCATAAACCATAGCCTGAACATTTACTGCTGTTCCCCACTCGCCCGGAATATTTTCCATACGACGGTAAAGTATTGCTCTTTCAGTGTTCCACGAATCGAATACTGCTGTAATTGCACCCCATAATTGATCCCAAGGATTAGTTGGAAAATCTTTACCTGCTTGTTTTTTAACAACTGCTTTAAAGGATTCTACTACACTTTTTAAATCTTCTACACTCATTTCTGTATCCGATTTATATCCTTTTTCTTCTTTAACTTTATCAAGAACTAATTCGAATGGGCAATGTTGACCTTCTTCGGCTTCTATTCCCATAACAACACCACCATACATTTGAATAAATCTACGGTAAGAGTCGTAAGCAAAAGTTTCGTTTCCTGATTTTTCTGCAACAATTTTAACTGTATCGTCATTCATTCCAAGATTAAGAACTGTATCCATCATTCCCGGCATAGAAATTCTTGCACCTGAACGAACAGATAACAATAATGGAAATTCGTCGCCCGTAGAACCAAACTTAGCACCCATTGTTTTTTCAGTTTTAGCAATTGCTGCTTCAACTTCGGCTTTCATTAGCTCGACAACTTTATCTTTTCCAATAGAATTGTATTCGGTACAAACATCTGTTGTAATTGTAAATCCTGCAGGTACAGGAACTCCAATTAAATTCATTTCGGCAAGGTTTGCTCCTTTACCACCTAAAAGGTTCTTCATTTCTGCTTTACCTTCTGCCTCTTTGTTTCCAAAGGTGTAAACTCTTTTTACTGACATAAAATATGTATTTAAATTTATAATTTCTTCAAAAATCGAAAATGGTAGTAAAGATATAAAATATTTATGATAGGTAAAATGAGTTTTGTGAGAATTTATACTAATAAATAAATTGGGCTATTTAACCCGCATTATTCATACGTTTTTCTTTTTCTTAGACAAGGCGTCGAACCATGCTGATGTATATGAATACTGCAAATGGTTTGCAACGAAGTATAAGG
>CAMZKE010000006.1 GCA_947311115.1 uncultured Bacteroidales bacterium
CGTAAACTATGGCGTGTAGATAATTTATCGGAAGAGGAACAAAAAAAATACCAGAAACACCTCGAAAATTTGCATTATCAAGCAAGTATGGAATGGACTTTAAAAATTGAAGCAGAAGATAGAATAAAACAACAAGGAAAGATTGAAGGAAAGATTGAAGTTGCTAAGAATCTTCTAAAAAATGGAATTGATATAGAAATAATAAAAATTACTACAGGTTTAACAGAAAAAGAAATTAACGAATTAAAAAATAAATAACAAATGCTAACAAAGTGTATAAAAAATAGCGATTTAAGTGGGTATTTAGCAATATAGCTCATACTCCGCCCCGCCAAATCTGCGATTTGACTACTTTGAAAGCTTGCAAATTTGGCTACTTTGACAATCTGACTGAATTCGCTTTGTTTTCCGATACATTTTCATACACTCACCGTTAAAATAATTAGATTAATAAGCTATTATTAATGATTAATTAGCATTTTCACATTATTAGTATGGTTTTGCATTAAAAAATTATGATACACTCTACTCTGCCTCGTAATCATAAAAACAAACAAAAGTATAATAAGAATTAAAAAAAATAATCTTAATTAAAATTTCGGCTTTCTACATATTGATATATCTTTGCAAAACAAAATTTTTGACGTGGTGAGTAAAACAGTTGTTGTAGGTTTGTCGGGTGGAGTTGATTCCAGTGTAGCGGCATACTTGTTAAAAGAGCAGGGCTATAAAGTTATAGGTATTTACATGATAAATTGGCACGATACAACAGGCTTACTTGAAGGCGATTGCCCAACAAACGACGATATAATTTTCGCAAAGCTTGTAGCTCGCAAGTTAAATATCGAGTTTCATACAGTAGATTTAAGCGACGAATACAAAAAACGAGTTGTCGATTATATGTTTTCTGAATATCAACAAGGCAGAACACCAAACCCTGATGTACTATGTAATAGAGAAGTAAAATTCGATATTTTTGTTGATGTAGCAAAAAAATATAATGCCGATTTTGTGGCAACAGGTCATTATGCACAAAAAGAAATAGTTGAAAATCCTGATGGAACAAAAATATACCGACTTTTAGCCGGAGCCGACAAAAACAAAGACCAAAGTTATTTTCTTTGCCAGCTTTCGCAAAAGCAACTTAGTATTGCAATGTTTCCTATTGGTCATATGCAAAAACCAGAATTGCGTGAACTTGCCAAAAAAGTTGAGCTGGCTACTGCCGATAAAAAAGACTCGCAAGGAATATGTTTTGTAGGCAAGGTTGATTTACCAACATTTTTGCAACAAAAATTAGAACCCAAACAAGGCGATGTAGTTGAAATAGCTAAAGAATTTTACGATACAATTGAGCAAAGCAACGATTATAAAGAATTTTGCAAACCAATTTTTTACTACAAACGAAACGGTAAAAAAATAGGTAAACATAATGGTGCACATTACTATACAGTTGGTCAACGTAGAGGTTTAAATATTGGCGGAAAACCCGAGCCACTTTTTGTAATTGCCACAAATACATATAATAATACAATTTATGTTGGACAAGGTAAAAACCACCCGGGACTTTATCGTAAAGCCCTATTTATAAAGCTAGAAGAACTACATTGGGTAAATCCCTCATTAAAGAAAAATGTAGGAGAAAGCGAAAATTACCTTGTCAGGATTTTATACCGACAGCCTTTACAAAAAGCTACAATACATTTTCATGAAGAAGGTGCATATATTGTTTTCAATGAATTACAGCGAGGTATCACTTCAGGTCAATTTGCAGCTTGGTATATTGGCGAAGAACTTGTTGGTAGTGGAGTAATTAATGGGTAATTAGATGCCACGAATGCACGAATGAATTTTAATATATAGGTTCTTTAGATAGTTAGGTTCACTATTGGAGAAGAGGAAAAGAGTGATTGAAAATAAATAAAAATGCTACGAATACACGAATAAAAAATTAAAATATATAATGATACACAAATTAAAAGCAAATACATTATTTGGCTTAGAAAATATTCTTGCCAAAGAGATTGAAAGTATTGGTGGTAAAGACATAAAAATAGGACTTCGCCATGTAAGTTTTACCGGCGACAACGAAGTCTTATACCGTGCTAATATACAGTTACGAACAGCATTAAATATACTTAAAGAAATAACAAAATTTGAACTAAACTCAAAATCTGATTTATATGAAGGAATAAAATCTTTCGATTGGACAAAAATATTTAAAATAACACAATCTTTTTCTATTAAAACAGAGGTTTCAACTCGTTTTATGAAAAATATGGATGACATTGCATTGGATATTAGAGAAGATATTACTCGACAATTTAAAGCTAAACTTGGTCAACGACCAAATGGTGAAAAATTTGACCCTAATATTATTTTTTTTATAAAAATTACCGATGATATATGTGAAATATATCTTAATAGTTCAGGCAAAGACTTGAACAAACGAATATATTTTGAAGAATCAGGTTTCGACCCATTAAATTCTGTTTTAGCCGCAGGAATTATATTACACACAAACTGGAAAGCCGATACAAATTTTGTTGACCCAATGTGTGGCTCTGGCACACTTTTAGCCGAAGCAGGTATGATTGCACGAAATATAATGCCAAATATTCAGCGTGCAAATTTTGCTTTTAAGCAGTGGAAAACTTATGATGCTAATTTATTCAATAAAATTATCGATGAATTAAAATCTAAAGAAATTCAATCACCAATAAAAATTGAAGGTGGCGACAAATCAGAACGTGCAGTAAAAGTAACTCGTAGAGCATTAAACCGCTTAGGATTAAGTAGAGTTGTAAAATTACAAGAATGTGAAATACAAGAATTTGAGCCAACAAAAGAACCCGGAATTTTAATCATAAACCCTCCTCATTTTACAAAACTAAAATTAGTTTTACAAGAAGGCGAAGAGTTAGAACCGGAAGAGTTAGACGCAAAGCAAAAGCATATAGATAAAGAAAACGACGCTAAATTTGAGGACGAATCTGAGTTTTACAAAATGATTGGCGAAACATTAAAAAATAATTTCAAACAATATGATTGTTGGATTTTATCGGGAAACCCGGAATATTTTTATAATTTAGGGGGCGAAATAACAAAATCTATTCAATTATTTAACACAAGTATTGAATCAGAATTAATTAATGTGAAATTTTAACACCAAATAACAATAAAATGAACTTTAAAGAACAAATATTGCAAGGTATTCCAAGCGAATTACCACAAAAAAAGGAGTTCGATACAAGTATAAGTCATGCTCCAATAAGAAAAGATATTTTAAACGAAGACGAAAAAAAATTAGCATTAAAAAATGCACTTCGTTATTTCGACAAAAAACATCATGCCGAATTAGCTGTTGAATTTAAACAAGAATTAGACACTTACGGCAGAATTTACATGTATAGGTTTCGCCCTGATTATAAGATAACTGCAAGAAGCATTGAAGATTTTCCATACAAATCGAAACAAGCTGCAGCAATAATGCTTATGATTAGCAACAACTTAGACTATGCTATTGCTCAACACCCACACGAACTAATTACTTATGGTGGAAATGGTGCTGTTTTTCAAAATTGGGCTCAGTATTTACTAACAATGAAATATTTAGCTAACATGACTGACGAGCAAACACTTACAATGTATTCAGGACACCCTATGGGAGTGTATCCTTCGCATAAAGATGCTCCAAGAGTTGTAGTTACAAACGGAATGGTAATACCAAACTACTCAAAACCCGACCATTGGGAAAAATTTAACGCACTTGGCGTTTCACAATATGGACAGATGACTGCCGGCTCGTTTATGTATATTGGCCCACAAGGAATTGTACACGGTACTACAATTACAGTACTTAATGCCGGTCGTATGATTTCTAAAAACGGCGAAGGACTTGAAGGTAAATTATTTGTAACCGCCGGACTTGGCGGAATGAGTGGTGCTCAGCCAAAAGCGGCTAATATTGCAGGTGTAGTATCTGTAACAGCCGAAATTAACGAAACCGCTGCAATAAAACGCCATAAGCAGGGCTGGGTTGATGTTTTAGTTTACAACATTAACGAACTTATTGAAAAAGTTAAACAATCGAAAGCAAATAAAGAAGTTGTTTCTTATGCCTATGTTGGCAATATTGTTGATGTATGGGAAGCTTTCGACAAAGCAAATTTATATATCGATTTAGGCTCAGACCAAACATCGTTACATAACCCTTGGGCAGGTGGTTACTACCCTGTAGGCATAAGTTATGAAGAGTCTAACGAAATGATGGCTAAAAATCCTGATGAATTTAAAAAACAGGTTCAAGAATCGCTTCGTCGCCAAACAAATGCAATAAATAAACACACAGCAAAAGGCACCTACTTTTTCGATTACGGAAATGCTTTTTTACTAGAAGCATCGCGTGCCGGAGCCGATATAATGAGCAAAGACGGTAAAAATTTCCGTTACCCATCTTATGTTCAAGACATAATGGGACCAATGTGTTTCGATTATGGTTTTGGGCCTTTCCGTTGGGTTTGTACATCGTCGTTACCCGAAGATTTAGCACTAACCGATAAAATTGCGACCGATGTTTTAGAAGAAATTATGCAACACTCTCCTACCGAAATTCAACAACAAATGTCCGATAATATTCAATGGATAAAAGGGGCTCAAGAAAACAAACTTGTTGTTGGTTCGCAAGCACGTATTTTATATGCCGATGCCGAAGGACGTATAAAAATTGCCGAAGCTTTTAATAAAGCTGTTGCAGATGGCAGATTAAAAGCTCCCGTAGTACTTGGTCGCGACCATCACGATGTATCGGGAACCGATTCTCCTTTTAGAGAAACCTCTAATATTTATGATGGCTCAAGCTTTACAGCTGATATGGCTATACAAAATGTAATTGGCGACTCTTTCCGTGGTGCTACTTGGGTATCAATTCACAATGGCGGTGGTGTTGGCTGGGGCGAAGTAATTAACGGTGGTTTTGGTATGGTTTTAGATGGCTCTGATGATGCAAACCGCAGACTAAAATCAATGCTTTTTTGGGACGTTAATAACGGTATTTCTCGCCGTGCTTGGGCAAGAAACGATGGAGCTTTATTTGCAATTAAACGTGAAATAGAACGCTCACAAGGTTTACAAGTAACAGTACCTAATATTGCTGATGATAAATTAATTAACAACTTATTTTAAATAAATAAAAATGAAAAAAAGTATAATTTTAGGAGTTGCATTATTAAGCATAAGCTCAATATTTGCACAAAACAAAGACAAAGCTACATTTCAGGTGTACGATAAAGGAGAAAGCTATTATTATAGCACAATTTTAAAAGATATAAACTCGGTTGAGGCAACAAAGCAAAAATCGAAAGCATATAAACGCTTTAAAGTTGATGCAACAGGTAAAAATTATCCTGCAAAAGTTAATATGTATAAATCTCAATGGCACAACCCAACAATTTCGCAAGGAAGCACCGGTACTTGCTGGGATTTTTCAACCACATCGTTCTACGAAAGTGAAGAAAAAAGACTCTATAATAAAGAGGTTAAAATTTCGGAAGCGTTTACATTTTATTGCGAATATGTATTAAAAGCCGAAGGTTTTGTTGAAAGCAGAGGTAAAACAATTTTTGAAGAAGGCTCTGAAGGAAATGCTGTTGCAAGAGTTTACAAACGGTTTGGGGCAATGCCATGGAGTGTTTACAATGGTTTAAATGGGCAAAAATTTCATTCGCACGATAAAATGTATGCCGAAATGCACAACTATTTAAAGTCGGTTAAAAATACGAATGCGTGGGATAAGGAAGTGGTTATTTCTACAATAAAATCTATTATGAATCATTATGTTGGCACACCTCCAACAAATTTTAAAGTTGATGGTAAGGAATATACACCTAAAACATATCTCAAAGATTATCTTAAAATAAATCCTGATGATTATGTTGAAATATTATCGTACAAACAAGCACCTTATTACAAACAATGTTCGTACGATGTTCCTGATAATTGGTGGAACTCAAAAGAATACTATAATATTCCGCTTGATGAGTTTATGGGTGCAATAAAAAACGCAATAAAAAATGGATATACAATGAGTATTGGTGGCGATGTTTCTGAGGCAGGTTTTTTAAATTCTAAGGGCGAACCTAACGTGGCAATAATACCTGACTTTGATATTCCATCAGCATATATTAACGAAGATGCTCGTCAGTTTCGTTTTTCAAATAAAACCACTACTGACGACCACGGAATGCACCTTGTTGGCTATTACGAGAAAGACGGAAAAACTTGGTATTTAATAAAAGACAGTAGCTCAGGTTCAAGAAACAACAATATTAATGCTCCTGAATTTGGTTATTATTTCTTTTCAGAAGATTATATAAAACTTAAAATGATGGGCTTTACTGTACATAAAGATGCTGTAAAAGATATATTAAAGAAGTTTAACTAAAATAATACTTTACAAAAAAGAGGATACAAATATTTATATCCTCTTTTTTTATTTATTTTAGATTTTTCACTTCGTTCAAAATGACAAATGCCTGAATTTTATTGTGTAAGCTATCACCAACACTGTCATACTAAGCAAAGCGAAGCATCTAATTTATTACGATCAATTTACGTCATTTTAATAATAATACAGCATTTAAAGCTTTAGCAATTAACCTAAGACGCAAATCCCACAATTTGGTTAATTTATTCTATGCATTTGTCTTTTCCTGACTCTTTGTTGCAAGCCATTTGCAGTATCATTATACAGCTTCATTGTTCAACGCCTCGCTTCATAAAAAGAAAAAAGCATGAATAATGTGGGTTAAAATACTTATTCTTTTACAAAAACCATTTCGCCGCTACCATCTTTTAATGAAATATGAAGTTCTTTATTTACCATAAATAATTCATAAGCTTGCTTAAGCTCTTTAAAATATTCTTTTTCTGTAGATTCTCCACCACAATACATTTTTGTTGACATAACCGGACTAATCTCAATTATATTCTTTTTTAATTTATAGAAAGCAGAGCCTTTATTACAGTCGCTACCTACTCCTAATTTATCATCTTCAGAAAACGAAATAAACGATTTGTGTTTTTTATCTATTATTTTTGTTTTATCAGCCAAAATAGTTTCTTTCCACAACCATTTATTACCAACTAAATTCTCTTTAGCTGGAACCACCACCCCTTCTTTTGTGTTACTACTATTATTGTTAAAAATACTACAACTACTTATAAAAAAAATAGGAATAATCAGTATTAATAGTTTTTTCATGTTGTTTATTTTAATTTATGCAATACAAATTTACACAAAAAAATATTTTATATATATGAAATAAGATTATTTTTCAAAAAAAAAACACATAAATTAATTCATTTAGTAGTTTGAGATTGAATGCCTACTGCTATTTTTATGCCTAAATCGGCACATAATTTCAAAATTTCTTTAATTGCTTTGTGCCTACTTTCCAGTTCCTCTTTTCTTGTATCAACATTAAAGGAAATACTTATAAATATTTCTATACCATAAACGCCAAAATCATTCATGTATATTCTCGTTACATCATCTTTTGTTGAATCAATCTTATTAATTTTTTCAGTTGCTTTTAATATTAATTCGTCAAGTTTCTCAATAGGAGTATCATAGGCAACTGATAATTTTGATTTATATCGCCTAAACTTTCTTCTACCTAAGTTATCAATATTATTATCGGCAAGCCTTCCGTTAGGTATTGTTGCAACAGAATTTAATGGAGTTCTTATTTTTGTTGTTCTTAGCCCAACTTCTTCAACTGTACCTCTTATTTCGTTATTAACAATATAATCGCCTACAGAAAAAGGTCTATCTGTAAAAATCATTATTGAACCAAAAAAGTTTTTTATAGTGTCTTGAGCTCCAAGAGCAAGAGCAAATCCGCCAATAGAAAGACCGGCTAAAACATTCATTAAGTTATACTCTAGCGTCTTTAAAATAAACAGAAAACCTATTATAATTATTATTGTTTTTAGTATTAATGAAATAAAAACAAACATTCCAACCTTACTATTTACTTCATCACGTCTGGTAGAAATAAATTTTATTAAATTTACAATATTTATACTTATTAGTGTGGCATATATTATTACAATTATTGAAAATACTTTATGAATTATTTGAGTTATATCTATATTAAGTCTAACCGATGGTACATACTCTTGAATTACAATAAAAAACAAAATAAAGATACTATAACTAAATAACTTAACAGTTATTTTTAATATTGAATTTTGCTTAAAATATTTTTTAATTACTAATTTAACTATAAAATTTAATGTCAATAAAAATATCCAAATAGATATAAAAAATATCATCATATATTCTTGCCAAAGTTGTAAATTGGGAATATATTTTGATTTTCCATTACCTGCATATGCCTTAAATTTGTCTGAGAAACTAAAAATATCATCAGCTGCATCAGAATAAATTCTCTTATGCACACTATATATAAGTTTCGATGTAGCTCTAGAATACAGCCATTTATCTCCAATTTTAACAAGATAAAGTTCCTTAAATTTGGGGTTGGGGATATATATATGCTTATGAGTAATTGTGTCAATATAATTAGAATCTTTTGATAGTGTAGTAAAATCAAAAACCTGTACCGGCGACCCCAAGTATATTTGATTTAACTTAATTGCTAAATCAGCTGCATTAGCTGTATCTTTTTCTCCAAAATTAATTGTTTTAGCAGCTATCTCAGGATTAAACAACGAATCGCTTAAAAACATTAAATGACTCATTATAGTATTATAGGGGGTTGAGAGGTTTAATTCCGGTTTTAATGTGTCAATTATATCAGTTACTTCACTAACAAATTCCTCAATTTCTTTATTAGTATTTTCTGCTCTTAACTTAGCAGGTATAAAAAGAGTGTTATAAATACTATCAATTTTACTTACTGTTTCTGGTGAATATGCCCATACTTTATTTTTTTTAATTAAATATATTTCAGGTATTTTACTAGACAAAACATATTTCTTTTTCGAAAAAATAGTTCCTCGTTTATCAAGTAAATTTTCTGTATTAATTTTTAGCTTTAATAATATATCTTTTAATTTTATTATTAAAGCTTTTTTATGTGCTTGTGAATATTTAACATCACCTAAAGTATAGACAGCAATATTAGGGTTATAGTTTCCTTGTTTTAAGAAATTTAAATGAGATTCAACTGTTTCTTTGGGTGTTGAATTTTTAAATTCGATTTTTTCTTGTGAATTTCCAATTAATGAAAATCCAAGAAAAAAAATTGTAATAATTAATTTATTTCTCATATTACTTATTCGTTTTATTTATAAATTTACCAAGAATAAATGCTATTATTAAAGCCAAATATAATTGAGACATAACACCAAAAAATATACTCAGCGAACGTGCAACAGGGCTTACCGGTAAAACATCGCCATACCCAATTGTTGAAATAGTTATATAGCTATAATACATAATTTCACTTACTTTTTCGGTATTAAGGTCATTGCCAAAAGAAATTGCATTCGGATTATTTGCAATTACTATTAAATTTAAAAAAAATAATATTACACCTATAAGTAAATAGCCACATATAGTTTCAATAATAACTCTTGAATTTATAAATTTACTTCTTACAATTTGCCTTATCATTACACCAGTAACAATTAATAACACAACAGTGGAAAATGCATATGTGAAATATTTTATTATACCTATATTAACAAAATGCGTAAGCCATATTGTTGATATAGAAACAAGAAGTAAATACCTAAGAAATTTTGTTTTCTTATCAATTATTGAAAAAATTGAAAATAACATAACTGAATATGATATTTCAAAAAGTGCTGAATATATATTATGCCCATAAAGAATAGGTACAATAAAAGCAAAAATAAATATACTTATTAGTAAATAAATACTTTTTGGTATTTTCCTGATTATTCTTAGCATATTAAAAATTTATTGAAAAACCTAAAAACAAACCTAATGAATTTATTGTATAAATCATATTTTTATTATTTATTCCAACTATATTATACATGCTTTTATTTTCTGTTGTATTATCTTTTTTACCATAAGAATACTGAAACCCAAGAATAAACTTAGACCTTTTGTATTTAAAATTAGACCCTAAAGTAAAATGATACAAGCTGTTATGTATGTTTTGTATTTCTTTAATATTTTTAAATTCTCCGGTACTTGACACATTATACGCATTAAAATCGGTTCTAAACCCAAGTATTAAATCAAAATTATCATTCAATATTTTTTTATAGCCAACAGCATAATTTACAATAGTTTTTGCACCGTATTTATACGATGTTAAATGCGTTCCACCGGGATAATTATCCTCTTCACTTTTGACCACTTTAGTACCATCAATCATCAAATAAGTTGGTGTTTTATAAAAATATTCAAAAGTAAAATATAATTGTGATTTATGCTCATTCATATACACTACACCTCCAATTGCAATAGAAAAAGGATGTTTTGCCTTAACCTCTCTAAATTTAGAGTCTTCGCTAACACTAAAATTGTTAACAATTAAATTAGTATCGGTATTATTACTTACACTTTGCCTATACTTTACATCGCTATTACCAAATAACTTTAATGATGGAGTGCTTATATTAACCCCAAAAGAAAAATTTTTCACTTTATATCTAAACCCGAATTTACCCAATATTCTTACATCGTATAATGCTATACGTTCAGATCTATCTGTTATTATTTGATAATTATTCGTATCTGATAATGAGTAATCATCAGAACCAATAATTGAATATTGATAAATAGAGTATAATAAATTTTTAACTGATATAAATCCACTAACCCCTATACTTAGTCTATTGTTTATTTGATATGAAATACCCTCACCACCCCAATAATCGTTGTATTCATTATAATAATCGTAACTAGTTTTTGTAGTTTCCTCTGTATTATTATTAAAAAAATTAGAAGATTTCTCATCAAATGCACTAAGCGATTTATAGTTTGAACTTTTAGTAAAAATTGCAAGCTGAAAACTCAAATTTCTGTTTTTTTTAGAGCGATATATATATGAAACAAACCTAGGCTGAACCCTAAAGCTTGATTTAGTTACATCGTTTTTCTCTCCAATAATATTCTTAAATGATTCACTATTTAATTGAAAAAGGTTAACATTTAACATAATTTTTTTTTCTTCAATTTCAGATATTCCGGCCGGATTATAATAAATTGAAGTAATATTTGAGTTTCCTCCAACAACAGCTCCTGCCAATAACGATGCTTCAGTATTAAAACTAGTTGACCAATACCTATCTTCTTGTGCATAAATTACAAGTGACACTACTACTAATAATATTATAAAAAAATGCTTCATGAATAATTAAAATGCTTCATTAAAATTAATATAAAAACCTGACGTATTATTACCAAAACCTAAATCAAAACGAACATTCATTCTTTCTTGCACCTCTATTCTATATCCTACTCCCCAATTTGGTATAGCATATTTTATATCGGTATAATCTTTAGCTATTGTTCCAACTCCTGCCCATAAAACTATTCCATCAGTCATTTTCAACAACTTAAGTTTTCTATTAAACATATGCCTGTACTCTAAAATATTATACAACATCATATTATCTCTATATTGTCCCCAAGTATAACCACGCAAATCAAACGGAGTACCTATTTGTGATAGTTCGGAGTAAGGAGCATCTTTTGTTACGTGCCTATACCTTGTTTGAAAAGCAAAAACACCTTTAAACAAATTAATATATTTATACATTCTTATATCAATATCACCTAAAAAATATTTGTTATCGCCACTCATTAAATTACTAAAATATATTGCAGTATAACTAATATAAACGCCTTTATATGCATTAACAGGCACATCTCTACTATCGTACTGCCCGGTTAAGCCAATACCAATATTAGTATTATTCTCACCAAATTTTATTATGTACTCATCGTTTTTCATCATTTCTGAGGCATCAGAAACAATTGTTTGATTAAAATCGATAGCTAAACCAGTATAAAAATTACGAACAATACGATATAAAATTTTAGGATTTATTTGCCACCATAAACGATGATATGCTGTACTATCACCTTTTTCTGTTTCAGATGCTTTTAGGTAACCTACGCCCCAATAATTATCGGGCATATCTTTAAAATATAAATTTGAATATATTCTAATTTTATCTTGTTTCCAAAAAGAAGTAAGAATACCACTAGCAACTATTGAACCTTTAGTTGAATACCCAATAGATACTGGAAATGAAGATTTTTGAATTAAATAATCATTTTTTTGGGTTTTAAAACCAAATATACCACTTAATGAAATCATTCCTCCAAGTTCAGGTGTATATGCAGGGGCAATTATCCAATTAAATTTTACATTTTTTAAAGTATCAGTATTGTTTTGAGCAATAATATTTACTGACAAAAATAATATTAGTAATATGTTTATTATATTTTTCATTTATTTTTAAAACCTATAGCCTATTTGAATTAAATAACTAAAACCAACATAATTGAAAGCTAATTTACCTGAAGCATTTATTTCTTGACCATCTAAAATTAAACTACCTCCAGGAATATACTTTTCTAACATTTTTGCCCCCATAACAAACATTGGGGTAATATTCCACCTAATAGTATTTTTTATATTTGAATGAGCTAAGCGATCTATTTCTTGTCCATAAATAATAGTACTCATTAAAGAAAAAGCAATAAAAAATATAATATACTTCATATTAACATAATATATATTACAAAAATAGTATTTATTTACTTAAGTAATATTAAGATTTTAGTTTTATGGTATTGTTTTTGTATTTTTGAAGAAAAATATTGAATATGAAGACAAGACTATTTTTATTATTTACAATTGTATTTCTATTAAATGGAAATATATCATTCTCGCAAAATGGGAAAACAACCGCAATAGCTCCAGCAACTGAACAAGGTAACAATTTAGACTTATCGGCAGTTTTAGATGTATTTCAAGAATCAAAAGATTTAGAAGATTTCGAAAAACGTTTAAATGATGAAGATGTTGGGGTTAACAATATTGATTTAAATGGTGATAGCTTAATAGATTACATTAGAGTTGTTGAGCAACAAGATGATAAATATAGAGTTATTATTTTACAAGCAGTTATAGATGAAAATGAATTTCAAGATGTTGCAACAATTAATGTTGAAAAAAATTCTGACGAAGATGTAAAAGTACAAATTCAAGGAGACGAAGAAATATATGGCAACGATTATTACGTAAGTCCTCCGCCTACAGTACAAGTACATATTTGGCCAATTTGGGCAATAATGTTCTCTCCGGTATATGTTGCTTATCATTCACATTATTATTGGCATTATTACCCACCATATTACCGCCCATTTAGACCTGTTTCAATACATGTTTACCATTCAAGAAGCGTTGTAGTTATTGGCAGAGGACATTATCATCACTCTTCGGTTGTGGTTGTACGTCGTCCACCGGTTTATCACAGACATCATTCTTCTACAGTAATTGTTAATAAGAACAGCGGAAGAAACAACTATAACCGTCAACCATCAAACGGAGGCAACTCAGGAAGAAACCCAAGTAATGGGGGTAATTCAGGTAGAAATCCTAATAATGGCGGTAATTCCGGACGCAATCCAAATACAGGTAATACAGGCAATCGAAATCCAAGTACAGGTAGCAGAGATGTAAATAACGCAAAGCAAAAAAACAATGTTAGTACACAAGCTACCAATAGAAATAATGGTAATAACAAAGTAACCACAAAACCTACTCAAAACAGAAGTAATAATAATGTAAATAAGCCGAAAACAAATAACAGAACAACTTCGCCTAACAATAAAACCAAACCGTCAAATCAAGGAAGTAGAAATAATCGTTCAAATACTAGTCAGGGAAGCAGACATTCATCTCCAAAAGCGACTCAAGGAAGTAGAAGTAACCGTTCAAATGCAACTCAAGCAAGACCACAAAGTAGACCATCAGGAAATAGAAGTGGCGGCGGAGCCGGAAGAGGAAGAAGATAGCAATATACTATATCAAGAGTTTCGATTAATGCGAAACTCTTGATTATTTTTTGTAAAATAGTAAATAAAATAAACCAAACTTACTGTTATTATTATACTCGAAATTAAATACATATAATAATTATCACCTTCAGAAAACGTTGAAGTATCTGTAGCTATACCCTCCACCCCATAAACATATGCTAATACAACTGCAGAGCCATTATTTACAAAGTGAGCAAAAATTGTAAGCCATAAATTACCACTCCAATAAAAAACATAGCCAAAAAACACTCCCATTAAAAACCTAGGTAAAAAACCGAAAAATTGAAAGTGTATAAAACTAAAAATAAATGCAGAAATAAATATTGCAATATGAATATTCATTTTTTTACTAAGAGATTTTTGTATTAACCCACGAAACATTAACTCCTCTCCTATTGCAGGTATTAATGCCATCATAATTAAATTTATAATTAATCCGGAAACAGAGTTTATATTTAAAAATATTTTTGTTATATGTTCTGCATTTTGTTCCGAATCTCGCATTATTTGTTCTAACCAACTCAAAGAATCAGGTAAAACTAATGCTTGGTTAATTTCTGCTGTAAAATTTATAAATGGTAAAGCTATTAACATTACTGTACCGGATAATAACAAAGCTAACAGGTTTATATTACTTGAAAAGCCAAGATAATTAAATATTTTGTTACTAAACAAAAATGCCAAAATAAAAGGTGGAAAAACAAACAAACCAATTGATTGAAATATTTGCGTTATTTTTAAAAATGAAATTGTAGTAGGATTTGAAAAATCTGACATTAAAACTTGATAGTTTGTAAATACTGAGCTATCAATAAAAACCGCAAATAATATTGTACCTAAAAATGTAAATATTAATGTTGATAATATAATTACAATTATAGATATTACAAACTTAAGACTACTTGACGAATTTTTAAATAATATATTTCTCATTTATTGTTTTGAAAGTTTATTGCCCAAAGAAGAACTCTGTTAGCTCATAAATATCGTCAATAGTAAGGTCTGACTTCATATCAAAGAATGTATCAATAGCTTTACTAACCTCATCTATCGAAATATAATTATCGCCATCTTCGTCTAAGAATACAAATTTATCAGGTATATCGTCCATTGATAAACGATGTAAATCTAATCCACACATACTTGGATAATATGCACAAATTTCGTCATAATTTATTGCTTCTGTAGAATCAGACAATGCTAGTATTTCTTCTTCTGATAACTGAACACCTCTAAGGTTTGTAATAGAATCTTTAGGTGTATTTAATTCATCATCACGATAATTAGCAAAGCCATCTTTATCATCATCATAAGGACAACCGGAAGTATCAACCTCTACGCCTTTTGGTGTAAAATAGCATAGGTCGTGCAAATCATCTACGCCATCTCCATCTTCATCTCCCATAACAATTGCATCCATATCTTTGCTATTGGTATCAAATGCTAAAATGTCTTGCTGTATTTCTTTTTCAGATGAGAATATATCAAACTTAAACGTAAAATATGTATATAGATAGCTGTCAGTCTTGCCATTACCTGCTCTTACGCCTGTTCCGGCATCAGAAACATCGTCAACTAAATCGCTTAAATTGTAGTGATATGTTGCTCCTAATCGCAGTTGAACCCTTTCGTGTATTTGTAGTTCAAGTGCAACATCTATGGGTATTGCAAAAGCTTGTAAATCATACTTACCTAATCCATCATTATCCATCTCACGCAAATCAGTTTCATACTCATAATCACGAGTAAGAATTATGCTTCTTTCTTCTACATCAGAACCTTCAGCAATATTTCTGATTGTACCATCTTTCCAATAATTATATGTATTTCCGTTTGCATCTTTTAGGTCTGCTTTAGAGTTGTAACTAAAAGTTTCGAAACCAATACTTACATAAGGTATAAGTTTTCTTTGCTTTTTATAATCAAGTAATAAATCTTCTTTTTTTAATAGATGTTCAAAATTATATGATAAAGAAACGCCACCACTTAAAAAATTAGTTTTAAAGTTCAGGTTACGCTCTGGAGTTCGCTCATTACCGGTAAGTTTACCCATTAGCACTCTAAACTCTACATCTAAAAATGAGCGTAAACCTTTAGCGACACTAATATTTACTGCTTTTAAGCCTACAATTGGATTTGCGTAATATACATCTCGTACATCGCCATAATAACTAATAACACCAGCACCAAGACCTAAAATTGGTTTAAAATTCAAAAATTTACTTTCTTCTTCTTCTGTATAGAAAAAATCGAAAGAGTCGCTAGTATCTGGTGGTGTAATTGAGGAATCAGGAGGTGTAATATCTGTATTTGAGGGACTTTCATTATTATTTTGAGAAAATAATAAATTAGTACCAAATAAAAATATTAATAAAATAATATAAATTCGCATCAACTATAGAGTTATAATTAATTATTACGTAAATGTATATAAAATGTTTTTATTTACCTCAATTACGATTAAAAATTTACCGATAAATGCTTTTTTTTTACGTAGCTTGTTAATTTTTAGATTACTTAGAATAATTATTATTGATACCAACTCTGATTTGCAATCATTAAAGCTTCTTGCACTGTAATTCTTTGCCCATTATTATAAGCCGAGACAAAAGCATCATTTATTTTTGTATTATTCCATACTTCAACCCTATGATCTCGAGCTTCTTTGTATAAATTATATTTCCCTACTGTATATTTTCTCCAACCTTCGTGCATTTCAACCGATACATTTTCGTTCATTTTAAGTTTACGAAAATATCTTTTTATACTTTTTAAACGCTTATGCCCGGCTGCAATTTGTACTTTATATGAAACGGTTTTAGCTTTCGCTACCTCTTTATTGGCATTATCTTGTTCTGTATCTTGAGCTATATCACCTGCATTATTCGGCTCATTAGCAGCTAAATACTCACTTGTTTCTACAACATCAACAGTTTGAGTTACTCCATCTTTTATATATGAGAACGAACCATTTAAAGCTAAATCGCTTGATGCTTTACCTGAGTTTGGTACTAATTTATAACTAATTAAAAATTCCTGTTTGGCAGGTAAAGTCATCCATAAAAATTTAACTTCATTATTCTTGTATGTAAATATCGCATCTTCAGTTTCAATACTTTCTGCTTGATATCCTGCAGGAACCTTTTCTTGCACTTTTGCAAATTGATCGGCAGGCAAATCACCTTTGTTAACAAGCAGGTTAATAATAACTTCTCCTTTTGAATTCACAAAAGGTTCTTGTCGTTTAACAGAAATACCTTGTTTATTCTCAGAATTATTATTTTCCTCATTACTAACAACTTCATCGGAAGGTATTACTTTTATATTGAATGGCTCTAAATCTGTAGATTTTTTTTCTCCATCAATATAAGAAAACAACCCTTTTATTGTAAAATCGCCTGAAACAGTGTTATCAACTTTCACGTTGTATTTTAACTTAATTTCTTCGTTAGACGGCAGAATAAGCCAAAAGAATTTTATTTTTTGCATTTCAAACGAAAAGTCAGCTCCACCATTATCAATTGCTTCGGCAGTAAAACCTGTAGGCAACTCTTGTTGAAAACGTGCAAAACCTTCTATTGCATTTTTTTCAATTGTAATCTCTACAACAAACTCAGAGCCTGCATTTACTTCGTTAGGAGCATCCATTTTGAGGGTTACATCACCACCAAAAAGAGTCATTATTAATACTCCAAGCAAATTAAAAATGTAAATCATGTACTTTATCATACTATAATAATTACGTTTAACAAAACGAAAGTACTAAATAATATGGAAAAATAAAAATTATCAACATTTGTTAATAACTTTTGTTATAAACTTTCATAACACATATTATAATTAGCCTGCATGATTTTTCAACATTTGTTAGTAAGATTACAGCTTTTTACCTAAAACAATTCTAAATGTTGTTCCCTTACTAAGCTCTGAACGTTTAACAAATATTTTCCCATTATGGTATTCTTCAATTATTCGTTTTGTAAGGGATAAACCTAAGCCCCAACCTCGCTTTTTAGTTGTAAAACCCGGACTAAATACTGTTTTAAATTTTGTTTTTGGGATTCCTTTCCCTGTATCTTTTACATCAACATAAACAAACTGATTATTATCGACAACATTAATTGTTAATACCCCTTCGCTTTCCATTGCATCAACGGCATTTTTACATAAATTTTCAAGAACCCACTCAAAAAGAGGTTCGTTAATTTTTGCATAAATTTCATTTTGCGAAAAATCTTTTTTTACTATTATTTTTTTCGAAATTCTACGCTCAATATAATCTAAAGCATAATTAACGGTATCAACAATATTAGATGATTCTAACACAGGCATAGAACCAATTTTTGAGAACCTTTCTGTAATTAGCTCTAAGCGTTTAACATCTTTTTCTACTTCTTTAGCTATTTCATTAGACTCAGGGTTGGTTTTTAGCAACTCAACCCAGGCTAAAAGCGAAGAGGTTGGAGTTCCTAACTGATGTGCCGTTTCTTTCGACAAGCCAACCCAAACTTGATTTTGCTCTGCTTTACGAGATGCACTAAATGCCAAATATGAAACTAAAATAAATAGAAATATTACTCCTATTTGAATGAATGGATAATAAAATAATTTTTTTAGCAACAATGAGTTTTCATAATATACATATTGTGTAATTTCATCAGTTACATTTATTATTATTGGCTTATTCTCTTCTTTCATTACAGCCAATTCTTTTTTCATATATTTATCGTCGCTAACACGCAATGAATCTAAATTTCTAAAAAACAATATTTTCCCTGTAGTATCGGTAACAATTACAGGCACTGTTTCGTTATTCTCAATTACCTTAAAAACAAAGCCTACGTTTTGATTTAAATCGGTTACGTCTGCAAGTTGCTTCATTCCCTCTGCCCAAAGCTCAACTTTTTTACGTTCTTCGTGAGATAGCTTATTTACTAATGTTGTGGTATAATATATAGATATTAAACCAATTATTACTGCAACAATGAACAGTAAAAGCTTCCATTTCTTCTTATTACTATATATATTCAAAATTTTATTGAGATTTTATTTTTATTAAAATAAATATAAAAACTTAGTTTACATCATTATAAGTTATTGTAATACAACAGGCATATAATTCTATAAATATAAAATAATTTATTTAAATATCTTACTTATTTTGGTAAGCAGTATATTACTACGTATAGGTTTTGTAATAAAATCGACACAACCTATTTTAATAGCTTTTTCTTTTTCACCAGCCATAGCGTATGCTGTTTGTGCAATTATTTTTTGTTGCGGATTATTTTCAAGAATTATTGAAGTAGCTGTAAAGCCGTCCATAACCGGCATTTTAACATCCATTAATACTAAATCAAAAAATGTTTGTTTGCAAAGTTCAACCGCTTCTTTTCCATTTTTGCTTCTGTAAATAGTAGCTTTTGTATCTAGCAATATTTCGTTAAGCAATTCAAAATTAAGCTCTTCATCATCTACAATTAGTATTTTTTTATCTACCCAATTTGTATTTAAATCTTGCTTTTTTATTATTGTTTTATGCGTTTCTTTTTTTACTATTGGTATTTTCAAATAAAAAGCAGAACCTTTGTTTTCTTCAGAAACTAATTTAAACTCCCCTCCCATCAATTCGGTAAGTTGTTTAGAGATTGATAAACCAAGTCCATTACCTTGTATTTTTGTTGCATCACCTCTATTAAATCTGAAAAAAACGGATTCTTGTAATCGTGTTGATATGCCCTGCCCTGTATCTATTACAAAAAATTTAATATTACCCGATTCAATATCGAAACCAAACTCTACCTTTCCTTTATGCGTAAACTTTAAAGCATTTGTTATTAAATTAGTTATTATTTGTTTTAATCTATATTTGTCGGTATATATTAGTGTATTTCTAATGTTTGTTGGAACAACAAGTCTAAACTTTATTGTTACTTTTTTAAAATCGGGTTTAAATATGTCATATAATTCTTTTAAAACATCATAAGGCAAAAACGAAGTATTTGTAAGTTTTAATTCGCCTGCTTCAATTTTTGTTATATCAATAATATCATCTATTAAATTCAATAAAACTTTACCCGAATTATCAATAAAATTGAAATATTTTTTTCTTTGAGTTTCTGATATATTCTCTTTTGCTAACATTTCTGCGAAACCAATAATTGAATTCATTGGTGTACGAATTTCGTGGCTCATATTAGCTAAAAATGCTGTTTTAAGTTTATCGGCACCTTGAGCTAATTCCTTTTCAATAACTAATTTACGTTCTAAATTCATTTTTTGGATAGCAATTCCGGCTTGTGTTGCAAATGTTTCTATTAAATCTTTGTTAATAACTGTATCTTCATCTTTTACAAATATTGAAATATTCCCTAAAATCTCATCATTATTAGTTATTAATATTGAATAATGCGATTTTACATTCGCTACCTTTCTAACAGTATTATATATATCCTCAGAATATGCTCCAAATCCCTTTCCCGAAGAAAACTCGTCAAGATTAACCAAGCCCATATTATTTGATTCGGTTCTAAAATTCATTATATTTACTTCAGCCCCAATAATTGGTTTTGGAAAAACTTTAAGTATGTTTTTTGCATTTTTTCCTAATCCTGAAATATTTTTTATTATTAATTTTGAGTTAACATACGAAGCTGTTAAAATATAACTTTTTGGAATAACCTCTAATAAGCTTTCTCCAATAAACTTAAATACATCATCTTTTGATGTGATTTTCAAGAAATATTGTGCTGTTTTTGAAAGAAATCTAAGTTCTGAATTAATCTGTTTCTCGCGCTGTTCTTTTTTTATAACCTTTGAATAATCAAAAATTGATAATTGATAATTATTGTTTTCGTAAAACTCGATATATGAGGCTGCAATTTTTACAGGTTTCTCATCTATATAAAAAAGTTTGTTACTTAATTTTTTCTTTTGTTTAATTAACTGAAAAACAGAGTCGGTATTTTCTGATTTTAATATTTCATCAATTTTCAAATTAATAAGTTCAGATGTTTTTTTACCTATAAGTTTTGCCGATGCATTATTTGCCTCAAAAACTCTTCCTTTTTCACTATCAAACAATAATAGAGCAGACTGCGATTTCTGAAAAATTAGTTTATATTGCTGCTCTGAACGTTCAAATTTATTTTTTAATTCAGTAAATTGAGATAAATCAGTAAAAATAAATTTATACCCAACAAGCAAGTCTTTCTCATATTTTGGAATAATATTTAAATAAACCTTTAATACCTGATTACCAAATATTTTAACACTTAATATATCTTTAAAAATAGCATCATTATTTTTGATAAATGAGTCTATTTTTGTTTTATATTTCAAGTCAACTACATCAAATAAACTTTTATGTTTATAGAATTTATGACCTTTAATATTTAAAAAATTAAGTCCATTTTTCTCTATATTTTCTACATTTAATTTAGTATTGGTGGTAATTATTGTTTGCGATAAAAAATCAGTAAAATTATGTAATTCAGAGCCGTTTTCATCAAGTAACCTATTATCTGAAACATTAATAAATAAACCTATACTTCCAACAAGATTGCCTTTTTTATATAAAGGAGATGTATTTATAATAAAATTTACACTTTCTTGATATTTTGATTTTATTGTGAGTTTATATAAATCACTTACGCCATTTTTTCTTAATTTAGCTTTATCATTAAAAAAATCTACATCTTGGTTTTCATTATGGTCTTTTAAGTTAGAACCAAGTAGCTCGTTATTAGAATAACCTAAAAAGCCACACAATGTGTCGTTTACTAAAACAATATTATCATTAATATCAACAATTAAAACTCCTATATCTTTGTTTGTTAAAACCAATTCAAAATCAACTTCAAACTTAGATAGAACTTCTTGTTGCGTTAAACTTTTTTTAGATTTAATCATTTTAAAATTTACTTATTGTTTTTACCAAAGGTAATAAATAAAAATAATAACAATAGTTTTTTTAATATAATAGTTTTTTACCTTTGACATTTGTATGGCAAATGAGAAAATAAAATATGTAAATTTAATTTTACCGGTACCTTTACCCAATTTATATACTTACAAAATACCAAAACAATTTGAAGAAAGTATAGAAATAGGCATGGCTGTTATTGTTCAGTTTGGACGAAAAAAACTTTATTCAGGAATAATAAGACACATACATACAGATAAACCAAGTTATAATACAAAAGATATTATCGACATTGTAAGTCCAAAACTAATTATTACAGATAAACAATTAAAACTTTGGGACTGGATATCAGAATATTATATGGCCTTTATTGGCGATATTTATAATGCCGCTGTACCGTCCGGATTAAAATTAGAAAGCGAAACACTTATTTCGTTAACCGAAGATATTGAAGAACTTGAATTAACCGAAGATGAAAAAATTATTGTAAACAATTTAAAAAACTCAAAAAAACCGCTTTTACTGAAAGACATATCTGAACTTTTAGAAAAAACTAATATAATAAATATTATAAATAAGTTATTAGACAAAAATATTATTACAATAAACGAAAAATTAAAAACTAAATATAAACCAAAAACTATCGACTTTGTTATCTTAAACCCTAAATTAAATAATGAAAAATCGTTAAATGAGGTTTTCGACAGTTTAACTCGTGCACCCAAACAATATGATATTCTGACTGCATACATTTCAATATCAGGACTTTTAAGCAACAAAAACAATGAGGTTACTAAAAATGAATTAATACTGAAATCGAAAGCAAATACAGAATCGCTAAAGGCATTAGTAAAAAAAGAAATTTTTAGTATTGAAACTGTAAATATCGATAGAATTGCCATATCAAATGAAAACAAAAACTCTTTTAAAACCTTAAACGAATTTCAACAAGAAGCTATTAATAATATAAAAGAACAATTTGACAACAAAGACGTGGTACTTCTTCACGGAATAACAGGAAGTGGTAAAACAGAAATTTATATTGAACTAATAAACGAGCAAATAAATAAAGGTAAACAAGTTTTATATTTATTACCGGAAATTGCTATAACAAGTCAGATAATTAACCGTTTACGTATAGCTTTTGGCGATGTTGTTGGTGTTTATCATTCAAAATTTAGCAATAACGAACGTGTTGAAATATATCGTAACACATTTAATAATAATAAATACAAAATAATATTAGGAGTACGTTCGTCAATATTTTTACCTTTTACTAATTTAGGACTTATTATTATTGATGAAGAACACGAAACAACTTACAAGCAATTCCACCCTGCTCCACGATATAATGCAAGAGATACAGCAATGGTTTTAGCCAATATGCACAACGCAAAAGTACTATTAGGAACCGCTACCCCATCGGTAGAAACATACTACAACGCTATGTCTGGCAAATATGGCTTTGTTGAACTAAAAAATAGATTTGGCGAATCGGTATTACCAAAAATTACCGTTTACGACATAAAAGATGCTCGGAAAAAGAATAAAATGAAATCACTTTTTTCGCCTCTTTTGGTAGATAAAATATCCACAGCATTAGAAAATAAAAAACAGGTTATTTTATTTCAAAACCGTAGAGGATTTGCACCGTATATTGAGTGTAAAGAATGCGGTTGGGTACCCTATTGCGAAAACTGCGATGTAAGTTTAACATACCATAAACACAGTAACAAACTAACTTGCCACTACTGCGGATTTACCCTTGGTGCAATTAATAAATGTAACGCTTGCGGCGATACAAATATTATTACAAAAGGCTTTGGTACCGAAAAAATTGAAGACGAGATTTCAATATTATTTCCAAATGCTAAAATTGCACGTATGGATTTAGATACTACAAGTAAAAAAAATGCACATGAAGAAATTATTAAAGATTTTGAAGATGGTAAAATAGACATACTTACAGGTACACAAATGGTTTCAAAAGGTCTTGATTTTGAAAATGTATCGATAGTTGGTGTAATAAATGCCGATGACATGTTAAATTTTCCTGATTTTAGAGCCTTTGAAAAATCATTTCAATTATTAACACAAGTAGCAGGTAGAGCAGGTAGAAGCAAGGAACAAGGCGAAGTAATAATACAAACATCAACACCTGCTCATAAAATATTAAATTTTGTAATAAACAATAACTATGAGGCTTTTTTTAATGATGAACTTGCCGACAGAAATGAATTTAATTACCCTCCGTATTACAAACTTTTGAAACTAACTATAAAACATAAACGACAAGATATTCTTAATGTTGGCTCAAATTTATTAGCTATAGAACTTAAAAATGTTTTTGGAGATTTAGTTCTTGGACCGGAAGACTCATTAATTAGCAGAGTCCAAAACTATTACATTAAAGAAATACTTATAAAAATAAAAAAAGGAAAATCTTTAAAACAATCAAAAACAGTAATTTTCAACATAATAGAAAAAATAAAATCAGATTTCAGGTTTAAATATTTAAATATTATTCCTGATGTTGATAATTATTAAATATACAGTTTTCGTACAACCACTAAATATGCTTGTTTTGAAAAAAAACACAGAAATGTTAATTACTATTTTATAATTTTAAAATAATTTCATTAAATTTACAAAATAATACAAATAACTATGAGATATATCGCTACTTTACTTTTAACTTTTACAATTTTCCTATCGTTTTCTCAAAAAACTGAAAAGTATGAAAATTTAGAGGCTCGAAATGGTTTAATGTATTTAAAAAGCGAATCGAAACCATTTACAGGTAAATGCTACACTACTTACGATAATGGCAAATTAGGAATGGGTGGCTACTACGTAAACGGCAAAATGAATGGCGATTGGATATGGTGGTACTCTAACGGAAAGAAGAAAAGATATACTCAATATAAAAACGGCATGAAGCACGGAAAGAGTATATATTACTACAAAAATGGTGTAAAAAAGTCAGAGATAATATATAATAACAATCATAATATTAGACAAATATCATACGATAAAAAGGGTAAAAAGAAAGCAAACCCCTCGATGAGTAAGTTTAGATAAACAAATACAACTAAAATAACATGATAAATAATAAAAAAAGTAGTACCCCAAAATATTCGCAAATTTTAATATCAATAATAAAAGAATTTAAAGATCAAATTCCTGATAACTTATCTTTTGATGAAACTATAAATATTGTTATTGATGCATGGAACCTAGCTAATAATTTTGATGTTTTACCTGATAACAATTTGTTACTAAAAGAATTGGAATCATATAAATTTAAAGATTTTACTAAAAAAATTGTTACGCACAAAATAAATTACTACAAAAATTTAACAAATATAATTATAGGGTATGAAATTAGAGAAAACAACATCTTTCAAATAAAAACACAAACTAGAGAAGAACATTTCAATGATATTGCAAGGATATTAGTAAACTCAAATACTCCTAATATAACAACAAATTAAACAGCCCAAACATTTTAGCTGCAAAAAATGTAAGCACTATAATTAAAATAACTCTAATAGCACCTGCACCTTTGGTTAATGCAAACCTAGATGCTACAATACCTCCTAAAAGATTTCCTAACGCAGCAATACTTCCCATAATATAAGCAACTTGGTCGTTATAAATATAAATTGCTAAGGCAAATGGGCTGTATAAAAGTACAATAAAAACTTTGAGAGCATTAGCTTTAACTAAGTCGTAGCCAGCGTTTAGCACAAGCCCTGAAAGTAAAAATATACCAACTCCAATATGAATAAACCCACCATAAATACCTATTAAAAAAAATATAAATACTTGCAAATATGTAGGTTTTGGCTTTACCTTATCAGCTTGTCCTTTTATCCATTTATCAGGTTTAAAAAAAACAGTAATAAGCATTATAATTACAGCAACTCCAACTAATATTTCAAACAAATTTTTATCGATACTTACCGCAATTTGTGCACCGGTTAACGAGCCAATAACAGTTGGCACACCTAAAAACAAACCTTTTTTAACATCAAGAATATTTCCTTTTTTAAAAGTAAACGATGCAGCTAATGTTTGCATAACAACACCCAAACGCAGCGTTCCGTTTGCCGCACCTGAAGGCAAACCCAACAGCATAAACAACGAATAAGTTATTGCAGAACCACTTCCTGCAAATGTGTTTATTATCCCCACAACAAAACCTGCAGAAATAAGTATTATTATTCCAACAGGCGAAGTAATATCTATATTTGTAAAAAACTCAATCATTCAAAAACAAAAGTATATAAAAAAAGCTACCCAAATAGAGTAGCTTTAATTTTATAAATATTTACTTATTACATTTTAAAAGTTAATCCTATTTTAGCATAAGAAATTGCATTATAACCACCACCAAGTTCTGCAAAAAAACCAAAATTATCAGATGTCATTATTCTTGCTCCGGCAAATACTGTTTGATAAATACCTACATAATTTGAATAATCAGAATAATACCCCTTTTCAGAACTCCAGTCAATCCAATTACTGTCGTGAGAAATCATTCTAAAACCACCGCTAACACCTGCATATAAATCATATTTAGGGTTGCCAAAAACATGTAAATGCCAAGCAGCTCTAAATCCTACAGATAAATGATTTTTTATTCCTGCATCCGAATACCAATAATTAGACATCGCCCAAGTACCTAACTTATACTCTGCTTCACCACCAAAGGATACAATACCAACTTCGCCTGTAGGTATAACCCCAACTTCACCACTAAAATTTATTGAAGGAATAAAACCATAACTAGATACCAATCCTAATCCTAAATTAAACATTTTATCACCTTTGTTTAATACTTCTTGTCCTTTTACAGAAAAAAAAGTAAACATTGCTATCGCAATTAATAAAACAGTTTTTCTCATTTTTTATACTTTTTAATGTTTATATTATTTTTAGCAAAAGTATTTAAACTTTTATTGTATTTGTTTTAGTATTTTTAATAGTTGTTAACAATATTGTGTTAAGATTAACAAAAGAAAAAAAAGTTGTGATGTGCTTAATATTTTTGCACAAAGACTAATTCGTAATTACATAAGCTGTTTAGTATATTTGTAAATTATATAAATAGAATTATAAAAAAGACATTTAACATATTACTTAAATTTTTAAAATGGAGTGTTATTAGCATTTTATTATTGCTTTTAATATTTATTTCTGTAATACTATATTCAGGTACACAAACCGCTGTTGTCAAATATATTTTATCGGATATTAGCAAAAAAACTAATCACGAACTCACTATAGATAAAATAGATATAAGTATAACAAAAGGATTAATAATTAATAATATTTTTATAGAAGATGTAAACAACGACACACTTTTATACGCAAATAAATTAAAAGTAAATTTTAATTTACTCAATTATTTTTCAGATAAACTAAGTATAACAAAACTAGAATTAAGTAATGCCAATGTTAAAATAACAAGCAATAACGATAGTATTTTCAACTTTCAATACCTTATTAATGAATTTCCGGATACTAATGCAATATTAGCACCTAAAAAAGATACAACAAATACAGAAATACCAATAAATTTGAACAATGTTGATATAACTTTAGATAATGTAAATTTTATTTTTTCGAGTATAACAAGTGGTATTGATTTACAAGTTAGAAATTTTGATTTACTATTAAATACTGACTCAATAGATATTTTAAAAATGAAATATTTCGCCGATAACATTAATATAAAAAATGCAAATATTGATATAAATTTATTTGACACCCCACCCTCCGAATACGTATCTGATTCATCAAAATTAATTTTAAATGTTGGTGCAAACAAAATTGATTTAGCTAATATTAAATTCACTTTAAATGATGTAACCGACAGTATGCACATTTATACTAAAGTTGATAACGGAAAAATTTACCCAAAATTAGTTGACATTCCAAATCAAAAAATTACTGCTAACAGTATTTTTATTGATAATGCTAAAACTACAATTACTTTTAATAAAAAAGGACATGCTCAGGACACAACAGATATTACCAATAATGATGTATTGAGAATAATACCTCAAATTGATTGGTACTTTGCTTGCAATAGAATAGATTTTAAAGACTCGTACTTCTCGTTAGATGACAAGTTTACAAAAGATACAAATAGTGTTTTTGATTATAATCATTTTTTTGCGTCAAAAATAAATGCATCTATTAAAAATGCAAAAATGAATAACGATACAATAACAGGAGAAATAAATAACTTATCCACAATAACAAATAATAACTACCAACTAAAACAATTTAAAGGAGAAGCTATAATAAAAAAGAACAGTATCAATCTAAACAACTTCTATATTTCTGCAAACAATACAAATACAAATGGGAACATAGACATACATTATAAATCTTTTAATAATTTTATTAATAATAATTTTGAAATAGATACAGCAAATATTCTAATAAACGAGAGCCAATTTAGCTTAAATGATATTAACTATTTTTATAAAATTGACACAATAGAATACCTGAAAAATAGTATTTCAAATGATATTTTTCTTGCAACAAACATAAGCGGCAATAAAAATAAATTAATTTTAAGAAACACAAATATCAATTTCCTTTCGAATAGTTCTTTATTTTTTAACGGAGAAATATTTAATTACACAAATACTGATAGTATTAAATTTAATTCAGATATTAAACTATTTAAAACAACTAAAGATGATTTACTTATATTTTTTAGCGACTCAGTAAAATTACCGGAATACGTACTTGCTACCGGAAAGTTATTTTACTCTAACGATAGTATAGGGAGTAAGTTTAATATTAAATCAGAAATTGGCGAAAGCAATTTAAGTGCTAATATTATAAACAACAGATATAATATCAATTTAGAATTAATAAATAATAATTTTACCAACTTATTAGATTCTGCATCTGTAAAAAATGTAAATCTAACAGCTAAGCTAACAGGAAACGGATTTAATATTAATAACGAATTATTAATTAATATGGTTATTGATAGTATTAATATAAACAATGATGATTTAAAAGATATTAAATTAAAAGCAACAGGTTCTGAAAAAGGATATAATTTAACATTAACATCTAATAATAAGGATTTTGATTTAAGTTTAGAATCAAATATACTTTACAAAGATTCAATTTTAATTGCAAACATTAACTCTAAAATAAATAATATTTCGCTAAACAAATTAGGTTTTATTAAAGAAAGAAACAATATTTCTTTAAACTTAAAAGCCGATATTTTAGCTAATAACGATTCAAATTTAACAACAAATATAAACATTAGTGATTTTACTAATATTGGCAACCAAAACATTTCTCATATTAGTTTTATTAATTCAGAAATAGAAGTTTCTGATTCAATTTCTAAAATAAATATAAACTCTGATATAATAAACTGTAGAATTAACAGCAATTACAATTTAATTAAATCGAAGGATATATTTACATCAATATTCAATAATTACTTTGCAAATACAGACACGAATTTTATTAACAAAGAACTTAACTACGATATCAGAATTAATGATAAAAACCTTGTAAAATCTAATTTAATAGATGGCTTAAAATTTATTGACAGCTCTCCTACAACAGGTAATATTTCATCTACAAATAACGAGATAAACCTTAATAGCAAAATAAACCGTTTAATTTACGAAGACTATCAGCTTGATACATTTACAATAAAAATAGAAAGCATAGATTCTCTAATTAAATATAATTTAAATTTAAAATCATTAACACTTTACGATAGTTTAAAAGTTGATTTACTTTCGGCTAAAGGAATAATATCAAACGACACAGCAACATTTATTTTCACGAATAAAGAAAAAGAAGAAATTAAATATAATATAGGACTTTATTATAGCTCTATAAACGATACATTATCGTATTTTGGCACATTACCCAATTTAATTATAGATTCCTTGCGTTTTGACACAAAAAGAGAAAATAGAGTTTTAATAGGTAAGGATTATTTCAAAATAGAACACTTCGAGCTAAAAAACAAAGAGCAAATGGTATATATAGCACCATCAAAAAGCATAAACGAATTAAAAATAGATATCAAAAATATAAACCTGCATCAATTTTCAGGAAAATACATTTATAAACGAGATTTAATTTCGGGATTATTAAATGGTAATATTACATACAATACAAATGGATTATTTTCGAGTAATTTAGTTTTTTCAAACTTGAGTATTTTTGAAGAAAAACAAGGAAAGCTTAATATTAAACTAAACTCAACTAAAAGTGATAAAAATTTTGAAATAAATCTTGCAGACAATAACAGTTTAATAAACATAGTAGGTAAATTAGTTACTATAAATAAAAATATTAGCCCATCGTTTAATTTAGAACTTAAAAACTTTGAGATTAATAAATTTCATTTTTTCTTAAAAAACACTTTTAAAACACTTGAAGGAAAGCTTAATGGTAATTTAGCATATAACACAAATTCAAAAAATAAAAAACTATCAGGTATAATTGGTTTTAACAATGTTAAATTCAGGTCAAAACTTAGAAATAGCATATTATACATAAACAATCAAACAATAAAAGTGAGCAACAACAACCTAAGCTTAAATAATTTTTCAATTCGAGATTCATTAAACAACACATTTATTGTTTCGGGTAAAATTAAAAATCTATCGTTAAACAACTACAACTTAGATTTAAAAATGGATATTAAGGATTTTTTAATTTTTGATATTATTGATAACGGAGAAACACCCTTATACGGAAAACTAATTCTTGATAATAAATCGACAATAACAGGAAACAAGAATAAAATAATAATTGATTCTTATATAAAATTAAAAAATGGTTCTGAACTTACCTATGTATATCCTCAAAACAAATTAGCCGACGAAATTAGTACCGATGGTATTGTTGAATTTAACACCGAAGACATTGACAACTACATAGAACAAAGCCTTGATACAATAGCTAAAGATTGGATATCGTTATTTGAAGTAAATTCAACAATAAAAATTGATAAAAACACAAAATTTAATTTAATATTTGATAAAAACTCAGGCGAAGGGCTTAATATTGAAGGTGGTGCTAACCTAAAATTAAACATAAGTGATAACGGTATTATTAATTTAGCAGGTAATTATATTGTTGAAAAAGGCTCTTATGATATTTCTTACTATAATATTGTAGGCCGTAAATTTAAAATTTTAAAAGGCTCCAAAATAATATGGAGTGGCAACCCTTATAATCCGGTATCAGATTTAACTGCCGAATACAAAGTTAAAGCTCACCCATATCCTTTAATGTTAAATACAACCAACAGTTCAACTGCCGAATTAAATAAATACAAAACAGCAGAAACTTTTTATGTTTCACTAAATATATCAAAAGAACTCTTAAATCCGGAAATGAGATTTAAAATAATATATCCCAGACTAAGCGAAAACACAAATAACCCTGAAGTTAGGGCTAGAATAAACCAAATAAACGAAGACGAAGCACAAGTTAATAAACAAGCACTTTCTTTACTTGTAATAGGTGGTTTTGTTACCGATGACGGAAACTATGTAGATGGTGGAAATACTATTGTTAATAGTAGCGTTAGCAGCATACTAACAGGACAATTAAATAGTATATCAGATAAATATTTAAAGAATATTGATTTTGATGTTGATGTAAACAGTAGGTCAAATTACAATTCGGCAGGTAATATTGACAATACTCAAACAGACGTAAAATTAAAAGTGAAAAAATATTTATTTAAAAACAGAGTTGTATTAGAAGTTGCAGGAGGTGTAACAGTAAACGAAAACAATTCAAATGCAACTAATAACGCTGGTTTACAAGATGCAGCAGTAGAATATTTAATAACTGAAGATGGCAAATACAAAATACGTGCATTTAGCCAAAAAGACTACAGTACAATAAATCATGATGTACAACAAACCGGTGTTTCTTTTGTTTTTACTACCGATTTTGATAGAGTAAAAGATTTATTCAAGAAAACTAATATTGAAGAAGAATAACAAAAATAAATAATGATATCTTTATTAAAAAAATACCGACTACTTTCAAAAGCCGATAAAAAGCTTTTAATTAAAACATACATAACATCTATAAAAGTACGATTTTATATAAAATTTTATAAAATGCCTAGTTATATTCATCTACTTGGGAAAAAATCAGAAAAAACCACCTCAAATAAATTTGATGACGAAAAAGTAAAACTAATAATAAAAAATGTAAAAATTGTTAGTAGAAACTCTTTTTGGCGTACTAAATGCTTTGAAGAAGCATTAAATACAAAATTGCAATTAAAAAATCAAAATATTGAATCAACAATATATTTTGGTGTTAAAAAGAATAAAGAAAATAATCTTGACGCACACGCTTGGTTAAAAATTGGTGATGTTTGTATTATTGGTTGTAATAATATCGATAAATATACAATTACCGAATACTTTACTTAACAAAAAACTTTTGGAAATAAAAGAGGGTAAGCTACTTACATCGCACCGCTACAACCACCTACCCTTGCTACCTTCCGGTCCTGGGGGAATTCAGTAGGAGCTGGTCGTATAAGACTTACCCAGCCACAAAAATATAGAATAAACACATATATCCAAAAAAAAATACATCTATTTATAAAATAAAATTACAAGGCTTACACACACCTGATTTACTACACATTACAAAACAAAAAAATAATATTTTTTATTTTCCCAAAGTATTTTAGATAAAAAAAATGTAAATTAGTGGCTTTAAAACAAAGCAAAATGAAAAAAACAATAAGCTTATTTTTAATATTATTATCTTTTTTAGGATATAGTCAGGCATTAAAACCTACCGAAACAAAAGCATTGTTAAACTTTTTAGTAACCGATTTAGACGGTTTCCCCAGAAACAAAGAAACAGTTATTGCCGAAGATATAACATCGCATATCGAATATACTGCAATAACAAACGAAAATGGCAAATGCGGAGTTTTAGTTCCAAAAGGGAAAAAATATAAAATTAAATACCTCGATTTAATAGAAAAAACAAATTACTCCAATTTTTCAGTACCAAATAAATTTGGACTAATGAGTTTTAATATTCAGATAAAATTTGAGCCATCGAAAAAAATAGATGTAAAAGCTATTGAATTTAAAAAAGGGACAGCTAATTTAACCATGAAAGCAACCGATTATTTAGATTCAATATCTGATATTTTAAAAAACAATAAACTAAAAATAGAAATTGTTTCGCATACCGATAATCTTTTAAGCAAAGAAGAAGCCTTAAAACTAACACAAAACAGAGTTAAAACAATAAAAAACTACCTAATAGAAAAAGGTGTACCTCAAACTAAACTACAAACAAAAGGTCTTGGCTCATCAGAACCTATTACAGACAATAAAACACCCGAAGCACGAAAGAAAAACAACAGAATTGAGTTTAGAATAAAGCAACAATATTATTAATAGACCCTCAATACCCTTACTATTAAGTTTATTTGGTTGTAAATTATCAATTATTAATTATCTTTGTTAATAATATGAGAAAAATACTTTTTTACATTATAATTATTTTAGCCTTTGCATCGTGCAAAACATTAGATTCTAGCAGAATGTTTGACACTCCAAACAGTTATAATTATAGCGAATTCAAGCCTCTTGTTAAAGAATATACTATAAAACCTTTTGATGAACTAGATGTAAAAGTATATACAAATAATGGTGATAAACTTATAGATTTTGAAAATACAAGTACACAACAAGTTAAATCAGTAATAACATATAATGTTGAGTACGATGGAAAAGTAAAACTCCCTACATTAAGCAGAATTAACCTTTCCGGATTAACCATTCGCGAAGCAGAACAAAAATTAGAAACCGAATATAAAAAGTATTTTAGAGACCCTTTTGTTGTTCTATCAGTAGTAAATCGACGGGTAATTGTATTTTCATCGGGAAGTACTAAAGGTTCGGTTATTTATATGAAAAACGACAACTACACATTAATTGAAGCATTAGCTGATGCAGGAGGTATTTCAGGTTTTAGCAAAGCATACAAAATAAAATTATTACGTGGCGATTTAAACAACCCTGAAGTTTTCCTTTTTAAACTAAGAAAATTGGAGGATATGAAAAATGTTAATTTTTTATTACGTTCAAACGATATTATATACGTTGAAGCAAGACCAAGATATGCATCTAAATTTTTAATTGAAATAGCACCTTATTTAACTCTATTTACTACAATGTTAACTATTTACGCTTTAGTAAAATAATATGGAACAACCAAAGATACCTCTAATAAACGAAAAATTTGAAATTACTATTTTCTTACATCTACTTAGAAAAACTAAATGGTTTATTGCATTTATTATTATTGCAATTATTGCTATTACGGCTATTTATTTAAGGTATAAAAAACAAGTTTTTGAGTCAACCGCCATAATACAACTTAACGAAGATAATAACCCTAACTCACGTATTTTACAAATTGAAGATATTAATGAGACCTCAAATTCAGCAAGTATAATAGAACTATTAAAATCAAAAGAATTTTTAAATCGTGTTTTTGCAAAATTACCATTAGATATAAGTTATTACAACGAAGGAACATTTTTAAGCGAAGAGTTATTTGAAACATCAGCATTTAATGTAGATGTTAATGTTAACGATGCATCAATATATGATATACCTATTTATGTTTCGTTTAAAAATAAAAAAAAATACACCCTTAAATATATTGATAATAATACCGAAAAAATTATTGATTGCTCCATTGGCAAAAAATGCAAGACCGATAAATTTTCATTAATAATAAATGTACCTGATTACAATTCAATAAATCAAAAACAAGAAAATATTAACTCTAATTCCAATTATTTTATAATAAATAATAAATCGAAAATTTACGATAAAATTTCACGCAACTTAACCGTATCATTACTAAATCCGTCTGCTCAAACAATTAGCATTTCGCTTAAAGACCATAACGGAAGAAAAACAACTGCTATTGTTAATCAAATAGCAAAAGAATTTATTAAATACGATATTGAAAAAAAACAAAAAAGTGCTAAAAAAATACTTGCATTTATTGATAACCAAACAAAATCTGTTTATCAAAAATTAGTAGAAACAGAAAATAATATTCATAACTTTAAAGAAAAGAATAATATTAAAGAAAATTTACAAACAGCAGAATATAATCCATTTCCAATATTTACTGCAAAAATTGATGAATTTAACGACGAAATATCAAATATTGAATTAGAACTTATAACCCTTGAACACATAAAAAAAGAGTTTGATGAAAAGCAAGACATCAATCTTTACGATGTAATATCAACATTATCAAACACAAAGTCTGAAGCTGTAATGGTAAGTATTATAAATAATATTCAGGCACTAATTAATCAGAAAAACCAATTACTAAACGACATAACCGAAAATAATAGAAAAATAAAAATTGTTGAAAGTCAAATAAATAACCAAAAAAATATTCTAATTGATTTTATAAAATCTACAATTATAAGATTAACAGACCAAAAAAATAAATACACAAAAAAAATAGCCGATTACGAAAACAAAATTTTCAGCAACTCAAGTTATAACGAAATTGAACTTGCCAGATTAAATAGGCTATATTCAATAAACGAAGAATTTTACAATAAATTAATAAGTAAAAAAGCCGAATATTTAATCTCTCAGGCGGGTTTTGTATCAAAAAATGAAATTTTAGAATTAGCTCAAACACCTACTTCACCAATAGCTCCCATAAAAAGTAAAGTAATATTTATTTTTACACTTGCAGGTTTTTTTATTTTAATAATAATCATTATAATTAAATATTTGTTATATAATAATATTACCTCAGAAATGGATATCCAGAATTACACTTCTGCTCCAATAATTGGCTCAATTCCTATTTACACTGAAAAAATACCTGTTTCGCAAATGCTTATTCATAACAAAATAAACTCACGTTTTGCCGAAGCATTTAGGAAAATACGTTCAAATATGGATTTTCTTGGAGATACAAGTAAAAAATATAGTATTGCCATTTCATCAACAGTATCCGGCGAAGGAAAAACTTTTGTTGCACTAAATTTAGGTGGTATTTTATCAATATCAGGTAAAAAAGTTATTGTTATTGATATGGATTTACGTAAACCACGTATCCATTTAGGATTTAAAGTTGATAACGATAGAGGTATGAGTACAATACTCTCAGAAAAAACAAATATAGACGAATGTATTAGACATACCGAAAATAAAAACATTGATTACATTACTGCCGGACCGGTACCTCCTAATCCATCAGAGCTAACTATGAGCAATAAAATGGATGCAATTCTATTAGAATTAAAAGAAAGATACGATATAATTATAATTGACACCTCCCCTATTGGACTGGTAACAGACGCACTTAATATTTTTAACAAATCCGATTTCCCTATTTATGTTATCAAAGCAGGCTACTCAAAACGAGCATATCTTCATAATATAAACCATTTATTACACGACAAAGGCATTTCTAAACTATCGGTAGTTTTAAATGGAGCCGAAATGTACACATCAAAATATGGTTATGGATATGGTTATGGTTACGGATATGGTGCAGGTTATTACCAAGACGACAAACACAAGAAGAAAAAGAGTATTTTTAAACGATTTTTATCATAAAAATTAGTGAATTTACCATAGGTATAAATACTTAATCTACATTTTACACTTTTTAATCAATTCTTTAGTTGTTAAAGACAAAATAATTAAAAATATATACGTAAAATAGTTATCTTTGCACTGAAACATAAACAAGTATGATATACAACTACATTATTCTATTCATTATTTGGGGAATTTTAGCATATTTTTTAAGTTGGGGCTTAAATAAATATTTAATAAATAACAAAAGTGGAATCCTTATAAAAAAATCAAACGAATCTGCCACTAGATTTGCCAGTCAAACAAAACCAATTTATGGTGGTATAACTTTTTACACCGTATTTTTAATTTTCACAATTATGTATATATTTTTTCTAGATGAAAATTTATATGCTGATAAACAAACTTTTGGAATCGGGTTTGCCGTAACTGTTGCCTTTTTTATGGGACTTGCTGACGACACACTTTCAACACCTCCACTTTTTAAATTTATTGTTCAATTTGTTGTAGCCTTACTTTTAATCTATTTTAATGTCTACATAACAATATTTTCAAATATTTATTTAAACTATATATTCACAATTATTTGGATTGTAGGTATAATGAACTCAATAAATATGCTTGATAATATGGATGCTATTACATCGGTAATTACACTAACTATACTTACAGGTATATTTTTTAATATTGGATTAAGCCACGATTACACCAAGTTACCATTTATGTTTGGAATTGTTGTTGTTTTTGCGTCTATCCTAGGTTTTTTACGATTTAATTGGTCTCCTTCTAAAATATATATGGGCGATAATGGTTCACAATTTTTAGGTGCATTACTTGCTGCATTAAGCATATTGTTTATTTGGAACCCTACAACAAATGTAGCAACAGGTTTTGTACTAAAACCTATACTAATTACCCTATTAGCTTTTATTATTCCTATTGTTGATACAACAACAGTAACCATAAATAGATTATTACAGGGAAAATCGCCATTTGTGGGTGGTAGAGACCATACAACACACCATTTGTCATACTTAGGATTTAAAGATAAAAATGTTGTTATTGTTTTAGGAATAATTTCATTAATTTCAGTATCATTATCAAGTTATATTGTTAACTTTGTAAATAATTGGAACACTTTTTACTCATTAATGTTTGGCAGTATAGCTACATTTATTTTTATTATTCTTTATGCAAATACAAAAGTCTCAAAAACAAAAACAAGAAAATTCGTTAAAACGGTTATTCGCAAAAATATCTAAGTTACTTTTATTTATAGTAGTTCCTGTTTCAGTAGTATTTATTTCAATATATTTTTTCACTTTTTCGCAAACCGAAGAAGGCGAAAACAAACAATATAACGAAGAATTTAGAAACAGCTACTCTATTTTTTCTGTTGACATTCCAAAAGAACTAAATTTTGCATCAGAGAAAATACCTTTAAACAACTACGATGTTTTAGAAACTATTGACCGCGAATTTTTGGTAAATACATACTGGCAATCGCAAACAATTTTATTTTTAAAACGTGCAAATAAATATTTTCCAATAATTGAACCTATTTTAAAAAAGAATAATATTCCTGATGATTTTAAATATCTGGCTGTTGCCGAAAGTGGATTAACAAATACTGTATCACCTTCAGGAGCAAAAGGTTTCTGGCAATTTTTAAAATCTACAGGCAAAGAATATAATTTAGAAATAAACAAAGAGGTTGACGAAAGGTACAACTTGGAAAAATCAACTCAAGCAGCTTGCGATTTCTTTAACAAATCATATAAAAAATTTAGTAATTGGACACTTGTTGCAGCATCGTACAATATGGGTATGGGAGGATTAAACAAGCAACTTAAAAGACAATACACAAATAACTACTGGGACTTATTATTAAACTCTGAAACATCGAGATATGTAAACCGAATTGTTGCTATTAAAACTATTTTAAGCAACCCCGATAAATTTGGTTTTCATGTTAGGCAAAAAGACCTATACCCTTTTATAGAAACAAACAGCATTGAAATAGATTCAACAGTTTCTGATTTTGGCTTATTTGCTTATAAACATGGTATGAATTACAAAATTCTAAAAATGCTAAACCCTTGGTTACGTAATAATAAATTAACAAATAAAAACCGCAAAAAGTACAATATTTTAATTCCTAAAAATAATACACGTAATTTTTACATACCTGACTCTCTAAAAATAACAAAAGATTCGTTGTATTAATTCCCCCCTCTTTTAGTTGCTCTAAAAATGAGAAATACACCTATCAATATTGCCGGAATACTAAGTATTTGTCCCATATCAAGAATCATATTCTTTTCAAAAGCTGACTGTATTTGTTTTATAAATTCAATAAAAAATCTATCAGTAAAAATAGTAACTAAAAAAATACCAAAAGCTAACCCCTGTTTTGAATACATTTTTGTTTTGTAATAACCATAGTATAAAAAAACAAATAATAACAACGCTATACCTCCCTCATACAACTGAGTTGGGTGCTTTGGCACAATTTCATGATTATAAGCAAATATAAAACCCCATGGCAAATTAGTAGCAACTCCATATATTTCAGAATTCATTAAATTACCCATTCTAATAAAAAAACCGGCAATAGCAACTATCATTGCCACCCTATCAGCAGTCCATAAAAAACTTCTATTTAACTTTTTAGACACTAAATATAACGAAATGGCAATACCAATACCAGCTCCATGACTGGCTAAACCACCTTTCCATATTTGTAATATTTCTATAGGGTTATCTAAATACCTACCCGGTTCGTAAAAAATTACATGCCCTAATCTTGCTCCAACAACAGTTCCTACAAATACATAGGTACTCAGTTTATCCAAAAGCTCGACAGTTAATCCTTCTTTTAAAAATATTTTTTTCATTATTAAATATCCAACTATAAAGGACGAAGCAAATAAAACCCCGTAATACCTAATTGATATAGAGCCTATTGAGAAGATTTCAGGATTAACATCCCATGTAATAAAATTTAACATTAATATTTTTTTATTATTTAATTAAACCTTTTTGCAAAGATAACATCTAAGCACTAAACAAAATAATAATTTAATAACTTTAAAATTTTTCAAGATGAAAGTAATGAGTAGATTTTTAACAATTGCAATGGTAAGTTTAATGCTGATAAGCATAAACAGCTTTGCTCAAAATGGTAACGGCCAAGGCAAAGGACAAAACATGGGTAAAGCCGACTGTTCAGGTATTGAGAATAAAATTCCGGACTTAACAGACAAGCAAAAAGCCGATATTGAAAGAATACACCTTGACGGCAAAAAAGAAATGTTACCTATAACAAACTCGTTAAAAGTTAAACGTGCAGAACTACAAACATTACGTTCATCTGAAAAAATTGACCAAAAAGCTATTGATGCTAAAGTTAAAGAAATTGGAGATTTGAGAACTCAAATGATGACTTTGAGAGAAAATAGAATTCAAAAAATAAGAAATCTGTTAACCGATGACCAAAAAATTGTATTTGATTCAAATAAATCAAAAGGATACAACGGTCATAAAGGTCATGGACAAAAAGCAAACTGTGAACATCATAAAGGCAATTGCAACGGGTGTAAACATTAATATTAAATAATAGAGATACCCCATACATTATAATAAGGCTACCATTGTGGTAGCTTTTTTTATTTCAAAAAATTATCAGCTTCACTCTTCGCATTTATAAAAAAGTTATTGAAAACATCATTAATAAATTTATAATTATCATTAATAACATCAATGGCAAACTTACTTTCATTAGGAATACCACGATATTTAGACATTAAATCCAAAACCCTTGCAATACCTGAAGTATTTTTATAATAAGCAGTTAAATTATTAAAAACCACAAGTTTCAAAAATCGTTTCATTCGTTTCGGAAAAATATTATAATTAACTATTGCATTTATAATGAATTTAAACATAAATAACTGTAGCGAAATATTTTGATATTTGTTCCAATTTTTAAGTAAAAAATAATCAAAAACTATATCTGTTACAACTCCTGCATATTTTCCATATTTTGGACGAAAAAGGATTGTTATTTGTGCAACATTTTTATCCTTATCAATTAACGAATCAATCATTCGGTGCTGTAAAATCCCTAGCTGAATGCTTTTATTGTACAGTTTATACTTATTACCTTTTACAGCATCAGCAATAAATGATCCTATTTGCATTTTACCTGATTTAGCAAGAACAATATGTGATAAATAGTTCAACTAACTATTTCTTATTCAGGATTTATAGTTAATACGGGAATATCAGAATCAAATATAATTTGTTTAGCTTTTGACCCAATAAAAAATTTCTTAAACTCATTTTCTTGCTGTGTCATTATTGTAATTAAATCAGCATCAACACTATGAGCATGTCCTATTAACTTAATTGCCATTAGTTCAGGGTCTTTACTAGAACGCAAAAGTTCGGTTTCACACTCAATATTATCAATAATAACATCTTTTTTTACCTGTAACAAAAGTAATTCTGCTTCGCCTATAGCATTAGCAACTTTACTTGTTATTATGGAAACAACATAAATTTTAGCCCCAAATAATTTTGCAATTTTTTTTGTTAATTCTACTTTTTGCTTTGTTTCTTTTGTTAAATCTAAAGGCAAAACTATATTTTCGCAACCGTCTCTATGATGTTTTCCCTTAATTGATAATACAGGACACGGAGTTTCTTTAATCCAGCGTAAAGCTCTAGTTCCAATAATTTTTCTTCTTATATTTGTATCGCCGGTAGTTCCAACAACCATAAATACAGGTTTAATTTCGTTTGAATATTTTATAACCGATTCTACTACTTTACCTTTTAATATTTTGTAATTTACTTTTATACCTTGCTGTTCTTCAACTTCGTCAGCAATCATTTTAAGGTTTGAAACAATCTTAGCTTCAATACCTTCTTTTTCTTCTTTACCAAAAACGCCCCATAACGAGCCGTGTGTTCTAATAACATTAACCAATGTTATACTTGCATTAAACAGTTTTGCAATATTATAAGATTGCTCCAAAGCTATAAGCGATTGGTCAGAAAAATCTGTAGGAACTAAAATTGTGTTTGCCATATCATAAACTTTAATCTCAAAATAAGAATTATTGGTTGTCGATAAATATTTACTGCAAAATTACAATATATTTATTAAAAACAAGTTAATTTTACACAAACAAATATTTTTTTTAATGAGCTATCTATTAAGCATTTCAGCTATATTTATTATTCTTTTACTTTCTTTCCTTTATCTTAAAATTAAACTTAAACAATATCTAATTAATAAAAAGATAAAAAAACAACTTAAAAAAGGTATAAAAAAAGAAAATGAGGCACGAAAAGTTTTAATACAAAAAAATTATAAAATAATATCTCACAATCAAAAGTTTAGTTATTATATAAAACAAGATAATTCTAAAATAAAAATTTCTATTGAAACCGATTATATGGTGTTTAAGAATAATAAAAAATACATTGTTGAAGTAAAATCAGGCAACGAATCGCCAAAAATAACTAACCGAAATACAAGGAGACAAATACTTGAATATTATTCATTTATTGAAAACGATGGTATTTTGCTATTAAACATGGAAAATAAAACTATTTCTGAAATAAAATTCCCAAAAAAAATAGCGTCAAAAAGTTTTAATACACTTATATTAACAACAATTACACTGCTATTAATCATAACAATATTAACCATTTACATTTTTTCTTTATAAGTATTTATTTTTTTTATTTTAAAAAAATAGGAAGTTTAAATTATTTTATTACTTTCGCACGAAATTAAAAACTAACAAAATTAAGGTTATGTATTGGACACTTGAATTAGCTTCAAAATTAGAGGATGCTCCTTGGCCGGCAACAAAAGAAGAATTAATTGATTTTGCAATTAGATCGGGAGCACCAATGGAGGTTATTGAAAACCTACAAGAAATTGAAGACGAGGGCGAAAGCTATGATAGTATTGAGGATATTTGGCCGGATTATCCTAGTAAAGATGATTTCTTTTTTAATGAAGATGAATATTAAAAAAAGAGAAGCTAATGCTTCTCTTTTTTATTTATACAAATAGAGTTTGTCTATAAAGTCCGATTTCTGCGTTGTTGTTCAAAATCCAAATCCTCAAATACATTAGTATTCTGCGGTTTGAATTTCTCACACGCCTTGAACTCGAACTTTCTATTTCAAACTCTCTACTTTATAGACAGACACTAAATATTATGATTGTCCGTACTTTAAAAACAGTTTATTTATGATGATAAGGCTCATTATTTAAAATTGTAAACGCTCTATACACTTGCTCTATAAAAATTAACCTAACCATTTGGTGCGAAAATGTCATTTCCGACAAAGCAATTTTCTGATTGGCAACATTATAAACCTCATTCGAAAATCCATACGGACCACCAATAATAAAAACTAAATTCTTAATTCCTGATATCATTTTTTTATTTATAAAATCGGAAAACTTTTCAGAAGTATATTGCTTAGCTTTTTCATCAAGTAAAATAATAAAATCTTCTTTTTTTATATTTTTTAAAATTAAGTTACCCTCCTCTTTTTTTTGTTGCTCAAAACTTAAATTTTTCTTTTTCTTAATATCAGGAATAACAATTGTATTAAAATTTACATAATGTTTTAATCTATTTAAATATATATCGACACCTGTTTTTAAATAATCTGTATCGGTTTTACCAATAAGAATTAAAGTAATATTCATTTTTATAATTTTATAGCAATTCCAAAATTAAATATATTATTTTTGTTTATACAATAAAATTAATCTTTTTAGGTTAATAGTTAAATAATTAAATATAAATTAAATGGGTAAAAAAATATTATTTTTTTCGATTATAATATTGCTTACAATTAGTATAAGTGCTCAAATAGCAATAGGTGATTGGCGAATACACTCATCTTACATTAACGCAACAAAAGTTATTGACGCTGATAATAGCGTATATTGTATAACTGATGGCGGTATATTTAAATACAACTTATATGACAACAGCACCGAAAATTTCTCGAGAATTGATGGCCTTTCTGATGTAAATGTAACAGCAGGAGAATATTTTGACGGTACATTAATTCTTGGATACGATAATGGGAATATTGATATTATTACTAATAACACTATTTACAACCTACCCGATATAAAAAGAAAAGAAATATACGGCGAAAAAACTATTAATAATATCTTCTTCTACAATTCATTTGCATACCTGTCATGTGGTTTTGGAATTGTAAAATTAGATTACAAAAGAAACGAAATAAAAGACACCTATTTTATTGGCGAAAACAGTACACAAAAAAATATTAATTCTTTCACTGCTTCATCAAACAGTTTTTACGCAGCAACAGAAGATGGTATTTACCGTGCTGATATTGATAGCCCAAATCTGGCATTTTACGAAAATTGGGAGCAAATAACAGATATTCCTAACTACAACAGTAATTTTACAATCATTAATTATTTCAACAATTCAATATACGCAGTACAACAAGTTGGCGAAAACAACGATAATTTATATCGTAGCGTAGGAAATACATGGCAATTATTCAACCCTGATACTGCAAAAAAATATTATAGTGTTAAAACTTATAACGAACAACTTTTAATATGTAACGATGGTTATTATACCCAAATAGATAAAAACGACAACATAACAAAAAAAGTTTATGAATACAATTTTAGTTGGGGAAACGAAAAAACAAATATTAGAGATATAGTATTAAAAAACACAAGTTATTTTTTTGCAGATAAAAACAAAGGCATTGTAAAGTTAAAAGGAAGTTCATATGACTTTATTAAACCTAATGGTCCTGCCACTTCAAATTTTCATAAAACTTGCATAAAAAATGGTAAATTATGGGGTGTACAAGGCGGTGTTACAGGAATATGGACACCTCAAGGAAAAACCCCCTACGCAATGAACTTTGAAAATAATACATGGACAAATTACAAACCTCATGGAAATTGGATGAGTGATTTAGTAGATGTTACTTTCGATAATAACGATTCACGAAAAATATTTATTGCATCATACAGCGGAGGTGTAATTCAACTAACAAATGGGCATCAAGATACTGTTTATACTGATTTTGACATACAGTATCCGGGTTCAGTAAGAAAACAAATTGCAAGTATTTCAACCGATAGTAAAAATAATATATGGGTATCAGTTAGAGCAATGAATAATCAATTTGCAGTAAAAACACCTGATAACAAATGGCATCAATTAAATTATAGCAGCAGAACAACTATTGACTGGATTGACGATATGATTATTACTCAAGACGATTATAAGTGGGTTATACTACCTCGTGTTGGTCTATTCGCTTTTAACGATAAAGGAACCTTCGATAATATTGACGATGATGATTATAATATTTTCTATATTCTTGATGAAAATGGAGATATAGTTTCAAACGAACCACTTTGTATTGCAGAAGATAAAGACGGTACAATATGGGCAGGAACCTCAAAAGGTGTTGTTACATATTTTTATGCCAAAGATGTTTTCTTAGACAAATATAAAAACACAAATATTTCAAATAATAAATTTAGAGGACAGCGTGTAATTATTGAACAAAATGGCATAGCACAATACCTATTAGAAACAGAGGAAGTTACAGCAATAGCTGTAGCCGGCAATAATACCAAATGGTTTGGCACAAAATACTCAGGTATTTATCATATATCTGAAGATGGAACAGAAGAATTAGGACATTTTAACACCGAAAACAGCCCGTTATTATCAAACAATATTTTAAGCATAGGTATTGACGACCTTTCCGGAGAAATTTATATTGGTACAGAAAAAGGGCTTATATCTTACAAAGGAACTTCTACCGAAGGTAATGATATTTTTAAAGATGTTTACACATACCCAAACCCTGTTCCTCATAATTACACTGGACTAATTGCTATAAAAGGTTTAGTTACAAATGCAAATGTTAAAATTACTGACATTAGCGGAAACTTAGTTTACGAAACTAAAGCTGAGGGCGGGCAAGCAACATGGAATGGCAAAAATTTTAATGGCGAAAAAGTCAGTACCGGCGTTTATCTTGCATTTTGCTCTGATGAAGAAGGTGAAAAAACATTTGTTACAAAAATTCTTTTTATTAACTAAAAATACAGTAATAATAAAATAGAAAAAAAACAACTAAAAAAGCTAGAACAATTGAAACCGTATGAATGATAAATAATCTTTATGTTACAAAATTAACATAAATACTCTAATAATGAGAAAAACAAGCATCAGCTTTTAACGATAAATTACCGTTATACTAATAACTTCATGAGGTTACCAATAGCATACAAAGGGATATTAATAAAATTACCTTTTTCAATAAAATTTCTGGGTGATATTCTAAATTGTTTTTTAGGATAATACTTTTCAACATAACTATTCAAACTTTTCATACTAAGACTAGTGCCACTTTTAACTTCAATAGGATAAATATTATCATCTTCCTGAATTATAAAATCAACCTCTGCCTGTCCTTTAGATGTCCAATAATACAAATTATCTTTTCTCAACCTAAGCTCTTGAGCAACGTAATTCTCTACAAAAGCTCCATTATATTTTTTAAATATCATAGTAGGGTCTATAATTAATTTTGAACTAAGATTTAACATAGCACTTAACAATCCTGTATCTAACAAATAGATTTTAAATTTAGATTGGTCAGCATAACCTGATATAGGCATTTCTGGTTTTGAAATTTGATAGGTAATATTTATTAATCCTGCATTTTTTAGCCAATCAATACTTAATTCAAACATACTTGCTCGCCCTCTTTTAACAACATCGCTATATTTAAACTTTTTATTTTCTTTAGCCAATTGGTATGGTATAGAATCCCATACTTCAACATTTTTTATAGCTTGTTGTTTTGTTGTATATTTCGAGAAATCAAGTCTATACGCTTTTAATATTTCATTTTATATTTCTCTAACCTCTTCAATATCTTTATTAATAACAAAACTATTAACAACTTCGGGCATTCCTCCAACAAATAAATACTGCTTATATATATCTATCAATTTGTTATGAATAATTTCCGGTAAACTCTCAAAATTATCTTTTTCTTTTAAAGTTTCCAATAGGTACGATTCACCTAAAGCAACTAAAAATTCATCAAAACTTAAAGGATGCATTTCTAAAAAATTAAGTTTACCTACAGGAAAACTACTTTTTTTACCAATACTAACACCTAATAATGAACCTGCTCCAATAATATGATATTTTGGAGTTTCTTCGCTAAAATATTTTAGAGATGTTAATGCTTCTGGTGATTCCTGAATTTCATCAAAAAATATAAGTGTATTATTTTCTGATATTTTTTTACCAAAATATAAGCCTATATTCTCAATAATTTTTTTGGGCGATAAATTAGCTTTAAATAAAATTTTAAACTCATTATTTTTTTCAAAATTTAAGTATATTAAATTTTCATATTCCTGCTCTCCAAAATATTTTACCAAATATGTTTTTCCAACTTGCCTGGCTCCTTGTAATAAAAGAGGTTTCCTTTCTTTATTTAATTTCCATTTTAATAAATTATTATAGATATATCGCTCCATATTATCATTATTTATTTAGCAAAAGTATATTTATCTTTGTAAAAATGCAAATATTAAGCATATTCACCTTGATAAAAGTGTAAATAATACTGTTTTTTATATTACAAAAAGTGTATAATTATGTATTTTTTAATATTAGCATCAAATTGATACATATAAACAACAGTTAAAAATATTTAAAATATAAGTATGCTAATTAAAAAAAAATTGAAAAATAATTTACATTATATATAACTTACAACATAAATAAAAATATTAGAAATAGATAATAATATATCTTTTAAGTTAACCTTAAAATGTATGTGATTTTGTTAGTGATTTTAAAAACAAAAAAGACTTACATTTCTGTAAGTCTTTCATTTGCAAGGGTGGAAGATGGGATTTGAACCCACGACCTCCTGAACCACAATCAGGCGTTCTAACCAACTGAACTACAACCACCGTTTCGGAGTGCAAAAATATACAATCTTTTCTAATTTGCAATAAAAAATTATTATTATTTAAAATATTTTTTTATACTCGTTAAACTCAATAAAATACAGTAATAACATTATAAAAATTTTTAAAATACCAAGTAAAAAACTACATTTGAGAAAATAAGACTTACTTTTTATGGAAAACGAAAAATTATTTAAAAATAGAATTGATTTATCACAATTAAACAAAGCAATAAACGATATAAAACAAGAACTTTCAAAAGTAATTGTTGGACAAAACAATTTTATTGAGTTAATTATTACAGCAATTTTAGCCAACGGACATGTGCTAATAGAAGGTGTTCCGGGTGTTGCAAAAACATTAACTGCACGTCTCATTTCAAAAGTTATCGACTCTAATTTTTCGAGAATACAATTTACACCGGATTTAATGCCATCTGACATTACCGGTACAACAATTTTCAACAATAATACTAGTGAATTTGAATTTCGTGAAGGGCCTGTTTTTGCTGATATTGTTTTAATTGATGAAATTAACCGCTCGCCTGCTAAAACACAAGCAGCACTTTTTGAAGTTATGGAAGAACGAAAAATTACAATAGATGGTAAAACATATATACCGGGAAATCCATTTATTGTACTAGCAACACAGAACCCTATTGAACATGAAGGCACGTACCGTTTACCCGAAGCACAACTAGACCGGTTTTTATTTAAAATAAATGTAGATTACCCAAATAAAGAAGATGAGATAAACATACTTTTAAATCATCATAAAGCATTAAATAATAAATTAATTGATACTGTTAGCTCTATAATAAACAAATCTGAAATAATTAAATTCCAAGAAACCATAAAACAAATACATATAGAAGAAAAATTATTTAAATATATTGTTGAAATTGTTCAAAACACCAGAAAAAACAGCAGTATATTTTTAGGAGCATCGCCACGTGCCTCTGTAAACATAATGAATGCAGCAAAAGCTACTGCAGCAATTAATGCACGCGATTTTGTTTCTCCTGAAGATATTAAAAATGTTATTTATCCGGTACTTAACCATAGAATAATCCTTACATCAGAAAAAGAAATGGATGGAACCGAAATAAAAGATGTTATAAATAATATAATTTCTACGGTAGAAATTCCTCGTTAATTAAAGTATTTGTGAAAGTTCTTAAACAAATATATATTAACAATATTAGCTTTTATATTCTTATTGGCTTAATTGTATTATCAGTTTTTGGTAATTACTTTTCAATAGTTTATACAATTGCTGTTATTTTATTTTATTTTTTTACAGCAGCAATTTTTATCGATTTGCTAATGCTTTTTACAAACAAAACAGGTATAACATCAAAACGTATTGTTCCTGAAAAGTTATCTAATGGCGATAAAAACACTATTAGCATTGAAATAAAAAACAACTATGGTATATATATTAGTATTAAAATTATTGATGAAATACCTATCATTTTTCAAAAACGCAATTTTGAAATAAATTCAAAAATAAAATCAGGAGAAACAAAATTATTTAAGTATAATTTAACGCCCAAAGAACGTGGAGAATACAATTTTGGAATAACAAATATATATGCAAAAGCAAGTATCGGGTTATTTTCAAAACGATATAAGTTAAACCATAATCAAACAGCAAAAGTATATCCATCGTTTATACAAATGAGAAAATACGAATTGCTTGCGATTACACATAACAAAACATCGTTAGGTATAAAAAGAACACGAAGAATTGGAAACAGAACAGAATTTGAACAAATAAAAGAATATGTAAAAGGCGATGATTTTAGAACTATAAATTGGCGTGCGACAGCACGTAAAAACCAGTTAATGGTAAATCAATATCAAGAAGAAAAAGCACAAGAAATATATAATATAATTGATTTAAGCCGCACAATGAAAATGCCTTTTAATCAAATGCGACTTATTGATTATGCGATTAACACTTCGTTGGTATTATCAAACACATCATTAATTAAAGAAGATAAAGCCGGCATAATAACATTCTCAAATACAATACATTCGATTAAAAAAGCTGAACGTCGTAATCTCACTATGAAAAACATTTTAGAACTGCTTTACAAAGAAAACACTAACTTTAATGAAGCTGATTTTGAAAAACTATACATTACAATAAAAAGAAATATCACCCAACGTAGTTTACTATTTTTATACACTAACTTTGAAGGTTTCACATCCTTAAAAAGACAAATAAATATTTTACGAAAAATTAATAAATCACATTTACTTGTGGTCGTGTTTTTCGAAAATTATGAGATAAGCAATATAGCAAGACAAAAAGCTAGTACTATTGAAGATATTTATATTTCAACAACGGCTGAAACAAATATATTTGAAAAAAATAAAATTGTAAAAGAGCTTAGGAAATATGGTATTTTAAGTATTTTAACAAAACCCGAAAACATTACAGTAAATACAATCAACAAATACTTAGAAATTAAAGACAGTGGGCTTATATAATCTTTGCATAAAAACAAAAGATACTATTTTGATTCTCTATAAAAAATAGCTTTACTAATATTTTTATCATTTTTAAAATAATATTTACCACCCCAATTCCACTCAACTTTTTTATAAATATTAACTTCTTTACCTGTAAGTTTTGTTATAATAGTTATTTTTTTTGCTTTATCAGTTTTATACTCAACAGTTCTATCCTCCTTATATTTAGCCAAAAATGCGGCTCGTCTAGCCTCTTCTTCGGCTTTTGCAATTTGCTTTTTTCGCTCACGTTCTTCTGCTGCAGCTTTCATTTTACGATCGCGTTCTAATTTTGCTGCAAGAGCTGCTGCTTGTGCTTTTTTTCTTTTTTCGGCAAGTTCGGCTTGCTTAATAGAATCTGCTTCTGCTTTCAACTTAGCTGCTTCTTCAGCTGCTTTTTTAATCTCTGCATCTTTTTTGGCTTTCTCAGCAAGAGCTATTTGCCTTTCAGCTTCTTTCTTAGCGGCCAATTCGGCGGCTTTCTTTTCTTCCTCAGCTTTTTGTGCAGCAAGTGCAGCTGCAGCTTCTTTTCGTTGTTTTTCTCTTAAAGCATCTTCTTCAGCTTTCTTTTTTGCGGCAGCTTCTTTTGCTGCTAAAGCTTTTGCAGCTTGCTCTGCTTTAAGTTTTTCTGCTTCAATTCTTTTCCTTTCCTTTTCCTCTTCTCTTGCTTTTTTTTCTGCTAAAGCTTTTGCTTCAGCCTCTGCTTTTATTCTTGCAGCTTCTTCTTTTTGCCTTTTAATTTCAGCTTGTCTTTTTGCTTCTGCTTCTGCGGCTGCTTTTTCAGCGGCCAAACGCTTTGCTTCTTGTGCTGCTTTTAATTTTGCAGCTGCCTCTTCCCTCTTCTTTTGTTCTGCGGCTAATTTTTCTTCTTCTTCTTTTTTCTTTTTTTCCTCTTCTTTTCTTATTATTTCTTCTTCACAATCTTTTAATGCTGCTACTTGCGATGTTAATTCCGCCATTACTTGACTCGTGTAGCCTTTATTCTCAACAATTTTCTTTTTCCGTTTATCGAAACTTATTTTTTTCAATATTTTGTTAAAAACAGACACATTAACATTACCACAACTTTTAAATAAACCGGTTAAATCATTTATCCATTTATATTCTAACTCATCATTATACAAATCAGGAGGTATTGTTGTATTTATTTCAATCTTTTTTGGTAAATAACCTTCCTTTTCAAACGATATTTGATATAGATTATTAAAATCCAACTCAATTCTGTACTTACCACTCTCGTTTGTTGCAACTGTTTTGTATGGTGAATTATTCTTAGTAATTACAAGTTTCACTCCCTTTAAATCGCTCTTACCTTTTAGCAAAAACTTATTATCTTGCGAAAAAGAGACAAGAGAAATATAAAGTAATAAATATAATATTGTTGTTTTAATTTTCATTATTTTACATTAACATAAATAATACTTGCCAAAATACCCAAAGTTAAACCTATTAAACCGCCTTTTATAGCAGCTCCCGTACGTTTACCTCTTGCCGACTCTCTATATCCCAAAATATAATGTTCATCATTGGCTCTGTCAGGATGCAATTTAATAACTTTAGATTTCTTTGGTTTTGTTAGACCTACAGCAACACTATTTGTTAACGGAACAATTGGCGACCAAAATACCAAACCTCCGGAAAAAATAACCGGTCCTCCAAAACCTGCAACTATTCCCGAAGCAAATGCTAATCTTGCTTTATGCTCATTATCAGCATCAAATTCACCTTGAACAAAACTACGCATTTGTTCAACGTTAAAAGTATCAGAATCTTCTTCAAGACGTACAGGCAAATAAAACACCTCTTCTTTACCTGTTGAGTCAGTTAACGAAAAAACATTATCAATATTAATAAATTTTTCTTTATTTCGTTTATTCTTATATGATATTAATAAATTTGTTGTATCAACAGAAAAGTTGCCGATATTCATTTTATCGCCATTTAAAAACCAAACTGTATTTTGAGATTTTACAAAAAAACTTAAAAAAAGTAATAATAAAATGAATCGAAATCTAATCATAATAAGTTAAGTATATTAATGTTGCATTTTATATTTTGTAAAAATATAAAATAAAAACTATTTATGTTAAATAACTGATAAAAGTTATTAATATTTTATGGTTTAAAAGTGTACTTTTACACTCGTAAAAAAATATTTTAAAAAATAAACTATAATGGATACTACAAAATTTATTAATCGCCATTTGGGACCAAGAGATAATGAAATAGCTACAATGCTTGAAACTATTGGTGTTAATTCTATTGATGAGTTAATTGACCAAACAGTTCCATCACATATTAGATTAGCAAAACCTCTTAATTTACCTAACGGAATTAGTGAAGCAGAATATTTAAGACATATAAAAAATATTGCTTCAAAAAATAAAATATTTAAAAACTACATTGGTTTAGGGTATTACGACACCTTTTCACCTTCGGTAATTATTCGTAATATTCTTGAAAACCCTGCATGGTACACATCATACACTCCTTATCAAGCAGAAATTTCACAAGGTAGATTAGAAGCACTTTTAAATTACCAAACTGTTATTTCTGAGCTTACAGGTATGGAACTTGCTAACGCATCGTTACTTGACGAAGCTACAGCAGCTGCCGAAGCAATGATTATGATGTTTAATACTCGTTCTCGTAAAGCTGTAAAAGCCGGTAAAAATAAATTTTTTATAGATGAAAATATTTTCCCTCAAACATTAGATGTTTTAATTGTTAGAGCAGAACCTTTAGGAATTGAACTTACAATTGGAAAATACAACGAGTTTAATTTTACTGATGAATATTTTGGAGCATTATTGCAATATCCAACATCTGATGGTAAAATATTAGATTACGCACAATTTGTTGAAGCTGCACATACTTCCGAATGTCTAGTAGGAGTTGCAGCCGACTTAATGAGTCTTGTAAAACTAACACCTCCGGGCGAATGGGGAGCTGACATTGTTTTTGGCTCAACTCAACGATTTGGTATTCCTATTGGATATGGTGGACCTCATGCTGCATATTTTGCTACTCAAGAAAAATATAAGCGTACAATGCCTGGTAGAATAATTGGTATTTCGGTTGATAAACATGGAAATAGAGCACTACGAATGGCATTACAAACTCGCGAGCAACACATTAAGCGAGAACGCGCAACATCAAATATTTGTACAGCTCAAGCATTACTTGCTACAATGGCTGGTATGTATGCTGTTTTTCATGGTGCCGATGGTTTAAAAGATATTGCAAACCGTATTCACTCTCATGCAGGTTTTGTTGCTGAAGAATTAATTAAACTTGGTTATACTCAAGAAAATGAGAATTATTTTGACACATTAAAAGTTGGTTTACCAAATAATATTACTTCTAAAGATATTAAAAAACTTGCTCTAAACGAAAAAATAAACTTCAATTATATTGACGATAAAACAATTGGTATTTCTATTGATGAAGCTACAACAGTTTCAGATGTTAACACATTATTAAAAGTATTTGCTTTGGCAAATAATAAAGAAGCTGATAAGTTTAACGAAATACCTAGTGATATTTATTTCGACCGAAAATTTGAACGCAAATCAGACTTTTTAGATATTGATACATTTAAGCTGTATCATTCAGAAACAGAGATGATGCGTTATATTAAAAAACTTGAACGTAAAGATTTTTCGCTAACTCATTCAATGATTTCACTTGGCTCGTGTACAATGAAACTTAATCCTGCAACATCAATGTTTGCACTAAGTTGGCCTGAATTTGGAAATATCCACCCATTTGTACCAAAAGACCAAGCGGAAGGCTATTATCAGCTTATTGATGAAATGGAAGACTACTTAAAAGTTGTTACCGGTTTCGATGCTGTTACTTTTCAGCCAAACTCAGGTGCAGCAGGCGAATATACCGGTTTAATGGTTATTCGGGAATATCATAAAGCAAACGGAAACGGACATAAAAATGTTGTATTAATTCCATCGTCAGCACATGGTACAAACCCTGCAAGTGGTGTAATGGCAGGAATGAAAGTTGTTGTTGTTGCTTGCGACGAACGTGGTAATATTGATGTAGAAGATTTAAAAGCTAAAGCTGAAGAACATAAAGATAATTTAGCTGCATTTATGGTTACTTACCCATCAACTCATGGAGTTTTTGAGAGTGCAATAATGGATATGACTGAAATTATTCACTCTTATGGCGGACAAGTATATATGGACGGTGCAAATATGAACGCACAAGTAGGATTAACAAATCCGGCTACAATTGGTGCCGATGTTTGCCACTTAAATTTACACAAAACATTTGCAATACCTCACGGTGGTGGTGGTCCCGGAGTTGGACCTATTGCAGTAGCAAAACATTTGGTTGAATATTTACCATCGAATAATTTTGTAAAAACAGGTGGTAAAAATGCAATTAAAGCGGTATCTGCAGCTCCTTTCGGAAGTGCAAGTGTGCTTACTATTTCTCACGCATATTTACTTATGTCTGGTAGCGAAGGATTAACACAGGCTACAAAATATGCTATTTTAAATGCTAATTATTTGGCATCTGCTCTAAGCAATTTCGAAATTCTTTACCGTGGCGAAAACAATCGTGTTGCTCACGAAATGATTCTTGAAGCTCGTAATTTTAAAGATGCAGGTATTACAGAGTCTGATATTGCAAAACGATTAATGGATTATGGCTTTCACGCTCCTACTCTATCTTTCCCTGTACATGGTACACTTATGATTGAACCAACTGAAAGCGAAAGCTTACAAGAACTTGACCGTTTTATTGAAGCAATGAACTCTATTTTTGCTGAAATAACAGAAATTAGAGAAGGTAAAGCTGATATGGTTAATAATGTATTACATAATGCACCTCATACCGACCAAATTGTCACTTCAGATAATTGGGATTATCCTTATGGTAGAGAAAAAGCAGCGTTCCCTCTTGAATGGATTCGTGAAAATAAATTTTATCCTACTGTTGGTAGAATTGATGATGGTTATGGAGATAGAAACTTAGTTTGTAATTGCAAACCTATTGAAGATTATTAACCCACATTATTCATGTAATTTAACAAAAATTAAGTTAATCTATTTAAAACCATGCAAATAACACGGAATACTAATTGCCCAAATTTGGGTAATTAGTATTTTTGATATACATTTTTCTTTTCCTTATACTTTGTTGCAAACCATTTGCAGTATTCATATACAGCTTCATGGTTCGTCGCCTCGTCTAAGAAAAAGAAAAACGTATGAATAATGCGGGTTAAATGAGCTCAAGCAAATTAATAAATACAGGTAAATACATATAATTACCTATTTGTCAACACTTAAACTATTATGTTTGCGATATATTTTTTACATTACAGTACAATTTTACGAATCAATACAACAAGTTTATTATGTAGCACTATGTTCAAGGTGGTTTTAGGCAACTCTTTATTAATTTTGATGTCATCAATAAAAGAATAAAACTTTGCACCATGAAAAAAATATTATTTACACTATTTTTATTACCTTTTATTGCTTTTAGTCAGAGCGAATGGGTACACAATTTTGCGAACGATAAAGCCTTTATCGAAAACAAAGGACAGTTTAACGGCAGAAACTGGGACACAAATTCTGATATAAAGTTTGCTATTGAAGAATCAAATAATTATGTTTTCTTTACAAACAGCGGATTAACATATCGTTTTGATAAAATGATTAAAAATCCTGAATTAAAAGGCGAACATGATTTTGAAGCAGAAGAAGGAGAATCTGAAAGAGTTAACAAGGCAGAACTTATTAAAATAAAATGGCTAAATGCCAACAGCGATGTTAAAATAATTCCTGAAGATGAACTTAGTGCATATTATTCATACGCAATTTATGAAGATGCTGAACATAATGAAGTGAAAAATATAAACCATATAAAAGGATATAAAAAACTTACTTATAAAAATTTATATAATAATATTGATGTTGTTTACACATTTCATCCTAAAGGTGGATTTGAATACAGCTTTATTTTACATCCTGGAGCCGATGTTTCTCAAATAAAAATGAAATACTCATCAGCTCATACAAATATTAAAGATGAATATGTAAAATATTATCAAACTGAAAATGGAGAGATTAAAATAGAAACATCTAAAAGCAAATTAACAGAACACACACCAAAAAGTTTTTACGCTGAAGATAATAATAACATTATCAGTTCTTACACAAAATTTGAAGACGATATATTGACTTTTCACTTAGATTATTATGACAACACAAAAGAAATAATAATTGACCCTTGGGTTGTTTCAGAAACGGCTAATTCGGCTAACTCCTCATCTGCAGTATGGGAAGTAGAAACTGATGCTACAGGTAATATTTTTACAATTTCTAATGAAGACCACATGCAACTTAAAAAATATAATAGTAGTGGTAATTCTTTATGGACTTACAACACCCCTTGGGATACTGCATCAGTCTGGATTGGAACTCTTGCCACAAATGGAACAGGAACAAGTTTTGTAACATCCGGAACAACACCGGAAATGGAAAGAATTGATAATGCTGGAAATATGATTTGGCATGTTAGCGGAGGAGGTGGCTTAAGTGCTTCTGCTGAGTGGTGGTCTATTACTTTTAACTGCGACAAAACAAAACTTATTGTTGGAGGAACATATGTGGCAAGTGCTTTAGGATCTGATTATTATGCGGCAATTTTTGATATTGATATTACGAATGGTGATATACTCAACTATGTTACGCTTGCATATACAAATGTATTTGGACAAATAGGAGCTATGCCCGTAGAAGTTCGTTCTATTGCCCCAACTGATAATTCAAAATATGTATTTTTAACACATGAAGACGTTGGAGTAATTAATCAAAATATTGGCTCTTGTCCAAATAATGTACCCGATTTTCAAGTCCCTAACGACGAATGGTTAGGGTATAAATGTGAAAATTATTTACCTAAATCACAAAATGGAGGAGGGTTAAAAGCATTAGTTGCAGGTTCAAATTACTTTTATACAAATACAGGAAATAAAGTTAGACAATGGGATGTAACTAACGGAACATTAATAAATACAGTAACATTGCCCGGAGGTGGTTTAACTGGTGCTAGTTCGTTCCCTATTCCTTATGGAGCAATTGTTCATAATAGTGGTATAGACGTTGACAATTCCGGTAATGTTTATGCAGGGTCCGGTGGACAGGTAGTTAAATTTGATGCAAATTTAAATGTTATACAAACAGCTACTGTTGGTTTTACAGTTTATGATGTAAGTGTAAACTCAAATGGGGAAGTTATTGCTTGTGGTGCTCAATCGGATAATAGTGCAACTAATAGAAACGGTCAAATACAAGCTGTTAATCTAAGCTCTGCAGGACAGTTTTTACCAACATGTTGTGATGTAAATATTTGTCATCCCGATACACTTTGCCAAACCGACCCTGCTTTTGATATTACAGTATCAGTTCCAGGCGGAACATTTTCAGGACCGGGTATTACAGATGCAACTAATGGAACATTCGATCCTTCAGTTGCAGGTGTTGGTACACATACAATTACATATACTAAGCCATGTGGTTCGGAATCTGTAGATATAATAGTTTTATCATGTTTACCGATAGATGTTTGCGATGATGGTACAGATTATGTTGCTTCTGGTGGCTCTGCCAGTTTTACTTGGTATGACTGGGAAGCAGTTAGTTATAGCATTAATTCAGAACAAGAATGTATTGATTGTCCTTCAACTACCCCCGAATATGCACCAGTTATTGGAATGTATACAGGATGTAGTTCAAATACCTGTTCAGGTAATGATTGGGTTCAAATAGGAACTGGAACTACTCTTAATCCTTCTGCAATTAATTCATGGCCAATAATGGTTACAGATGGAACAATGCAAGTAACCTATAATAGTGCTTCTGAAATACCTGCATGTTCGCCATGTACAAACCCTACATTAGCTGAAACTCATATTGATGAAACATGTGCCGGTGATAATACAGGTTCAATAGATTTAACAATTACACCGGGTTCCGGTAGTTCTTACACAACATCGTGGACAGGACCTAGCTTTACATCAAGCAATGAAGATATTTCAGGTTTAGCAGCAGGTACATATAATGTAACAGTTACTGATGCTGCTAACTCAGCTTGCGATGCTACACTAACTGTTACTATTGGTTCAGGTGCAGCAACTGATGACGCATCGTTTACATTAACAGATTATTGTGAAGGAACTTCAAATTCTGCCACAATTACAGGTACAACCGGAGGAACATTTGCATTTAATCCAGCTACTTCAAATGGCGAGACTATAAATGCAACTACCGGAGCTATCAGTGGTGGTATTGGTGGCAACTCATATACTGTTGAATATACAACTAATGGCACTTGTCCGGCAAGTTCTACCCAAACAGTTACTGTAAATGCTAATCCTTCGCCTACAATAACGGGTTCTTTAACTTTCTGTACAGGATTAACCACTACTTTAGATGCCGGTTCATACTCTGGTTATTTATGGAATCCTAATGGAGAAATAACTCAAACAATTACTGTTGGTACAGCAGGAACATATATTGTAACTGTTACTGATGGAAATGGTTGCCAAGGTTCAACTCAGGTTGATGTTGTTGAAGCTTCTAGTTTATCGCCAACAATTACAGGTGTTTTATCTATTTGTTCAGGAGCATCAACAACATTAGATGCGGGTACAGGATATACAGGATACACTTGGGACCCTAACGGAGAAAACAGCCAAACAATTACTGTAAGTTCAGCTGGCACATATTCTGTAACTGTTGTTGATGCCGGTGGTTGTTCCGGTTCAACACAAGTTAATGTTGTAGCAAACACAAATCCTACACCAACAATAACAGGTTCGTTATCGTTCTGTACAGGTGGTTCTACAACTTTAGATGCAGGAGCAGGATATACAGAATATGCATGGACACCTACAGCAACAACCCAAACAATATCTGCAACAACAGCAGGTAATTATGCTGTTACTGTTACCGATAATAACGGTTGTACGGGTACTGATAACGTAGATGTAACTGTTGCAGCCGGCTTAACACCAACTATAACTGGTGTATTAACAATATGTTCGGGTAATTCTACAACTCTTGATGCAGGAGCAGGGTACGCAAGCTATAATTGGAATCCAACAAATGCGACATCACAAACTATTGATGTTACATCATCAGGTACATATGCGGTAACTGTTACAGATGCTAGCGGTTGTTCAGGCTCAGACCAAGTTGATGTAAATGTGGATAATAATCCTGTTCCAAATATTACAGGTACACTTGCTATATGCTCAGGAGCATCTACAACTCTCGATGCAGGTGCAGGTTTCACATCATATCTGTGGAGCCCTAACGGAGAAACAACCCAGACAATTAACGTAACAACAGGAGGTAATTATTCTGTTGAAGTTAGTAATTCGAACGGTTGTACAGGAACTGACCAAGTAACAGTAACTGAAAATCAGAATCCTACGCCATCAATATCAGGAAACTTAACAATTTGTCAAGGTAACTCAACAATACTTGATGCAGGTGGCGGATATGCAGGTTATTCTTGGACACCAAATGGCGAAACTACTCAAACAATTAATGTTACTACAGCCGGAACATATACTGTTTCAGTTACTACAGCAGCGGGTTGTTCAGGAACAACTTCTGTTGATGTAAATGTAGTTGCCAGCTTATCTGTTTCAATAACAGGAAACTTAAATATTTGTGGAGGTACAACTACAACATTAGATGCAGGCAGTGGTTTCCCTCATTATATTTGGAATACAAATGATGCTACACAAACAATCACAACAGGAACTCCAGGCACCTATTCAGTAACAGTTAGTGATGATAACGGTTGCTCTGCCTCTGATGCTGTAACTGTTAATGTAAGTAATTTAACACTTGTTACAAGTGGCGACGATGAAATTTGTAAAGGAGCAAGTACTACAATAGCTGCTGCATTATCAGGTGGTGGCACTCCACCATTTACATATACATGGGATAATGGCGAAACTACAGCAGATATTACAGTTAGCCCTGCCACAGAAACCACCTATACAGTTTATGCTACTGATGCAATGGGCTGTGTAAGTAACACTCAAACAGTAACAATAAGCGTTGTTCCGGGAGTCGATTTAACAATTAGTGCAAATAAAGATACAGTTTGCCCAGGAGACCCTGTATTAATTACAAGCTTAGTTACAAGAGGTAAACCTCCATATACAATAATCGACCAAAGTGGCAATGTGGTATCTGTTAACAATATTATCTATCCATATCAATCGCAAACATATACTTACACAGCTACCGATGCGTGTAATTCTACCGATGTTGATATGGTTGAAATAGGTACTTTTGATATTCCACCATTAAATATCCAAGCAGATGTATTACAAGGTTGTGAACCATTGGCTGTTCATTTTATGGTGCCTGATTACACCGAAGGTTTTATATATCAATGGTCGTTTATAAATGGAAGTACAAACGATATTGCTACAGGTGCTAATGTTTTACATATTTTCAACCATTTTGGGACTTATGATGTTGGAGTTAATGTAGTAACTGACGATGGTTGTAAAAATTCATTATTGATAAATAATCTTATCGATGTTTATAGAAAGCCAAAAGCTCACTTTATTACAAACCCTCAAACAGTTTCAATAATAAATCCTCAAGTTAATTTCACAAATTTAAGTCAATGGGCTGATAGTTATGTTTGGTCGTTTGGCGATGGCGACTCATCTAACATAGCTAATCCATATCACGCATATTCTAATATTGATACATATTCGGTAATGTTAATTGCTGTAACGAATAAAGGTTGTTTAGATTCTGCAAAACAATCAATTGTTGTTGTTGAAGAACCCACTATATATGTTCCTACAGCTTTTTCTCCTGATGGAGATGGTATAAATGACCTCTTTGTTGTACAGGCTAACGGAATGGATTTAGATAATTATAAAATTAAAATTTACGACCGTTGGGGTGAAGTTATTTTTGAAAGTAATGACTTGTATAGAAGCTGGGATGGTAGAGCTAAAGACAAAACAAAATATGTTAAAAATGGTAGTTATGTTTGGCTAGTTACTATAAAAGATGTTAATGGCATAGAAATTCAGAAATCAGGTACTGTTACTGTAATAAGGTAACTTACAACTCGAAATATATAAAAAGCGTTAAACAATTATGTTTAACGCTTTTTTTTAAATACACATATTATATATTTCAATAAGCGTACATACAGACATTCATAAACTATTATGATTCATACTATTTGGTGTGGGTTTATTAAACTAAATAAAATGTCTTTGTTTAACCCGAATTACAAGACTTTAGAAAAAGTAGCAAAAAATATCTAACTAAATTTTAATAAACACCATATTGGTGATATTCAGAATTTTACTAATTTAGTTAGATGGAATTATTCATACATTTTCTGTTTCTTATCCCGCATTATTCATAG
>CAMZKE010000007.1 GCA_947311115.1 uncultured Bacteroidales bacterium
AGAAAAAAGCATGAATAATTCCATCTAACTAAATTGGTAAAATTCTGAATATCACCAATATGGTGTTTATTAAAATTTAGTTAGATATTTTTTGCTACTTTTTCTAAAGTCTTGTAATCCGGTTTAAAGAACGCATTTATAAAGTTAGAACACCAACCTCCGCCTACGATAAATTGCGTAATAAACAAATAATGAAACCTTAAAAAAAAAAACAGTAGATAAAAAACGTAAATTTTACAAAAAAACACAGATATTTTTTTATTTCTAAAACAGCTTTTAAAACCCTATTAGATTTAAATCATTAGATAAAAAATCATAAAATTAATTTAACCTATTTGCAACTATTTTATAAATACACGAGTCTAAATAGTGAGGCAAAATAAAATAAAAAGTATTTTTTATTGAAACTTTTACTTTTTTAATTATATTTGTCTTTTAAAATTTAATATTTGTTTAATTTAAAATTATCTGATTATGAGTAGATTTACATTTACATTAGCTCTTGCAATGACAGCAGTATTTGCTTTCGGACAACGAGCAACAACGCAATTTAATTTTGCAAAAAACAACTCAATTAAAGAGTCTGGTTCTTTTGCACAAAAGAAAAACACAAGTGTGGACAAAAGTATTAACCTTAACATTTTATGGGAGGAAACTTTTGACGCATATAACCATAACAACACGAATGGTGCACCAGACGGATGGGTTATTAACAGCACAGCTACCGACACAATTAACCAGTGGCGTTTATTAGTAGACCATGGTGCTACTTTCCCTGAGATGGGTGATCCATGGGGAGGTGCTCCATCTGATAGAGACGAAGTTCTTATTTCTCCTGAAATTCCTGTAAACGCAACAGTTCCTGCTTTATGGATTGACATTTCAACAAGTTATTATTGGTTTGTTGACCAAAACTCTGATGATGCTATTATTTCTGTATCTACAGATGACTTTGCAACTGAAACAATAGTATGGAAAGAAGACGACCAGACTTTAGTTGAAGCTTCAGGTATGCCATGGCCATATACAAGTTTCGAACGTTACACTGCAAAAATTGACCTTTCTGCATGGGCAGGACAGAACATTAAAGTCAAATTCCACTTAGTATCTATTGGCTCTGCTGATGGTACAAAAGGTGTAAGTTTCTATTTTGACAATATTAAATCTGTTGAAACTCCAGGTAACGACCTTGAAATGAGAGGTGCTTATGCACACGCATGGTATGAGTATGGTATTTATACTATTATGCCTTGGGACGAGGTAAGAGGTTATAGCGATATGGGAGCAGTTCCTTTCAATGCTGGTACAGAAGATGCTGTAAACGTTACTTTTACAACTACACTAGATAACGGCGGAAATGCAATTTTACAAAAAGATACTAACTACTTTACAAGTGGTAACCAAACTTTGGCTCCTGCAGCTACTGACACGTTTCGTGTAACTGCTCTTGATAACTTTGATATGTTTAGCTTACAAGCTGGTGATTACACCGTAAAGCAAACAGTTACTATGGAAGGTGCTGATGACAATCCTAACAATAATACTTACTCTTTCCCTGTAACAATAACTAACGATACAAACGAAAGAATATTAGCTCGTGAAACACGTGTAAGTACAAGAATTGGTGCTGATATGTTTGGTGGCTCAATTGGTGGAGACGAAATGGGAGTACAATTTGTAACAATGAGAGCAGAGCACGTTAGCAGCGTTACAGGAACAGTTTACTCTGGTTCTAGCGAAGGTACTACTGTAAGAGCTAAATTATACCACTGGGATTCAGCAACAAGTGCCTGGGTATTATTGGAATCTTCAGATGATTATGATATTACTGCAGCTGATTTAGGAAACCAAATTAATCTTCCATTCTTAAATGGTGGTGCAGATTTAGATTCTTTAAATAACTACATGGTAACTATTGCTACATGGTGGGTTGAAGGTTCAACAAATATAGAATTTTTAGCTTACGATGCATACCAAAATGAAGACATGTATAAATCAGATGCATTATACATACAAAACGATGCAACATGGTATTACACCGGTAGTGGATACCCAGTTTTATTAATTCATTTTGATGCAAATACAGTAACAAACACAAATAATGTTTCAGTAAATAACAATGTTAATGTTTACCCTAACCCTTCAACAGGTTTATTAAATATTAACAACTTAGTTGAAAATTCTACAATTAGAGTTTACAATATGTTAGGTGCTGAGGTTGCAACTGTAAATAATGCTTCTGAATTTAATACTATTGATTTATCTTCTCAAGCTGAAGGTACATACTTAGTAAAAATATTTAGTAACAATAATGTAATTGTTAAAAAAGTTAACTTAGTAAAATAAGTTTTAAACTTGTAAATTATATAAAACCCTGCCTTTGGTGGGGTTTTTTATTTTATTAACTTTTAAAATTCTATTATACAAAAATTTTAGATTTACTTTATAACTTTGTAACTTTAAAATTTTGTAACTTTAAAACTTACTAATGAAACTTCACACCAAAAACATTGTAAAAAAATACGGTTCAAGAACTGTAGTAAAAGGAGTATCTGTTGAGGTTAATAGAGGAGAAATTGTTGGATTACTTGGACCAAATGGTGCAGGAAAAACTACTTCATTTTATATGATAGTAGGTTTAATTAAACCCAATAGCGGCAAAGTATTTTTAGACGATAAGGATATAACAAAGCTACCTATGTATAAAAGAGCAAGGCTCGGCATAGGATATTTAGCACAAGAAGCTTCTGTTTTCAGAAAATTAAGTGTAGAGGATAATATAAAAGCTGTTCTTGAAATGTCGAAGTTTTCTAAAACTGAACAAAAAGAAAAACTTGAAAGTTTGCTCGACGAGTTTGGATTACAAAAAATACGCAAAAGTTTAGGTATTCAATTATCAGGCGGCGAAAGAAGGCGATGCGAAATAGCACGTGCTCTTTCAATAGACCCCGCATTTATTCTATTAGACGAACCTTTTGCCGGTGTTGATCCAATTGCTGTTGAGGATATACAAGAAATTGTATCAAAATTGAAGAAAAAAAATATTGGTATATTAATTACAGACCATAACGTACACGAAACCTTAAATATAACAGACAGAGCTTATCTCCTATTTGAAGGAGACATATTAAAAGCCGGAACAGCTCAAGAACTTGCTGCAGATGAACAAGTACGAAAGGTATATTTAGGTAAAAACTTCGAACTTCGAAAATAATGAATATTGAACAACTTAGAATATTTTGTTTATCAAAAAAAGGAGTTACTGAGAGTTTTCCTTTTGATGAAACTACTTTAGTTTTTAAAGTAGGAAACAAAATGTTTGCATTAATGAATATTGACGAAAACACAAAAGTTGCAGTTAAATGCAATCCTGAACTAGCAATAGAATTACGAGAAAAATATGATTTTATTACCGGAGCCTACCACATGAATAAAAAACACTGGAATTCAATAAATATTAATTTTGCTGAAGATTCATTTATTAAACAACAAATAAACAACTCTTACGAATTAGTTTTTAACTCGCTAGCAAAAAATAAAAAAAACGAAATTAACGCTGAATAATGCATAATAAAATAATAAATAAATTTATAAACTATTTTCTTCAGGGACTGCTATATGTTGCCCCTCTTGGTTTAACTTTATGGATAATATATGAAGTTTTTATAAAAATAGATAGCCTTTTTAATTGGATTATACCAAATGTACATATTCCGGGATTGGGAATTGTAGTTGTAATAACAATAATCGCATTTTTGGGTTATGTAGGTAAGTTTTTCATAACTATGCCATTATCCAACATTTTTCATAAAATGCTAAAACGAACACCCTTTATTAAACTAATTTACACATCAATAAAAGATTTATTAAAAGCATTTGTAGGTAAAGAAAAAAAGTTTACAGAACCCGTTTTAGTTAAAGTTAATAATATAAGTAATTTAGAAAAAGTTGGATTTATTACAAATAAAGATTTAAAAGATATAGGTGTAACAGAAGGTAAAGTAGCAGTATATTTCCCTCACTCTTATGCTTTTTCCGGCGAACTATATATTGTACCAAAAGAAGATGTAAAACCTATAGATAAACCATCATCGGAAATTATGAAATTTATTGTTTCAGGAGGAGTCTCAAAAAATTAACACATTGTTAAAGTCAAGTTACACAAAAGATAAAATTGAAGCCGGTTGCGACGAAGCCGGTAGAGGCTGTATGAGTGGTCCTGTTTTTGCAGCTGCTGTGATACTTCCTAAAAAATTTAAAAATGAGTTGCTAAACGACTCTAAAAAGCTATCAAAAAAAAATCGGTATTTACTTCGTGAAATAATAGAAAAAGAAGCTGTCGCATTTGCTGTTTATAAAACAAACTGCCAAATAATAGATAAAATCAACATTCTCAATGCTTCAATTTTAAGCATGCAGAATGCTGTTAAAGAACTAGCGATTAAACCTGAACTTTTGCTAATTGATGGTAACCGCTTTAAACCATTTGATGACTACAAATATGAATGTATTATAAAAGGGGACAGTATTTATAGCTCAATTGCCGCAGCATCAATTTTAGCAAAAACATACCGAGACGACTATATGCTGGAATTACATAAAGAATTCCCCAACTACAAGTGGAATAATAACAAAGGTTATGGTACTAAAGAACACAAAGAAGCTATGCTAAAATACGGTTTAACAAAATACCATAGAAAGACTTTTAATTTTAAATCGCAACAACTTTCATTAGATTTTTAATAAAATGGTATGTTTTTTGTCATATTATAAAAATAGACTTGTGAAGTTTAATATATTTAATTAATTTTACGAACAAATATTTTTAGAAATGGAACTTAAAAAATCGGAAAGAGCAGACCTAGAAAAAAAGAAATTAATTTTCTTATCGACAGGACTTGTAATAGCCTTATCAGTAGTACTTTTAGCTTTCGAATGGACTCCAAGCGAAAAATCTGATGATGGCATTGTAATTGAAGAAGGCTTAGCAGCTGAAGATGATATAATTCCGATTACAAGACAAGAGGTTAAACCACCACCACCTCCTCCTCCTCAAGTTACTGAAGTACTTCAAATTGTAGAAGACGATGAGGAAATTGAAGATGAAATTGAGATAGAAGATTCTGAAGCTGATGAAGAAACTGAAGTTGAAGTAGTTGAAGTTGAAGAAGAGGAAGAGACAGATGAAGTATTTCAATTTGCCGTAATAGAAGATAAACCTGAGTTCCCAGGTGGAATGACTGAGTTATTAAAGTATTTAGCAAAGAACACTAAATATCCTGAAATTGCAAAAGAAAATGGCATATCCGGTCGTGTTTACGTTCAATTTGTTATTGGAAAGTCAGGTAAGGTTAGTGATGTAAAAATAATGAGAGGAAGAGATCCATACTTAGATAAAGAAGCAGTTAGAGTTGTGAAAACGCTTCCTAAATGGAAACCGGGAAAACAAAGAGGTAAAGCTGTAAAAGTATCCTATGTAGTTCCTATCAACTTTAAATTACAATAATATATAAAAAAGACAGTTTAGGCTGTCTTTTTTTAATTAGAATAGTTTATGATTTCTAATAGTCAAATAATATGGTTAGAAAAAACTGATTCGACAAATAAATTTATAAAAACACTTATTAGTAATAGCGCTATTAAAAATGGAACAATAATAGCTGCCAAAGAACAAACTAACGGGAAAGGACAACAAAATAATATTTGGCATACTCAACCAAATCTTAATTTAACTTTTAGTTTGTATTTAGATATTAGGATTAAAGCTATTCATCAATTTTATATTTCTAAAATAATCGCATTAAGCATATATGAATTTATCAGCACAAAAGTTAGCAAGGTAACTATTAAATGGCCAAACGATATTTATATTGACAATAATAAAGTTGCCGGAATTTTAATAGAAAATACTATTCAAGGAGAGAATATAACAAAATCAATAATTGGCATAGGAATAAATATAAATCAAATAAACTTCGACAAATCGATACCTAACCCTATTTCATTAAAAGAAATAACAGGCAAAACCTACAATTTAAATAATACTTTAGTTGAGATTAACAGTATAATAATGCAAAAATTTCAGCTATTAAACAATTTTAATACTATTGACAACCTGTACAACCAACTATTATATAAACTAAATACAAAATCTAACTTTACAGATATTAATAATAAAAATAATTTTACCGGTAAAATTATTGGTACTGAACAAGATGGAAGAATAAAAATAAAAACCCAAAACTTAATAAAAAGATTTGGGTTTCATGAGATTAAATATATTTTATAAATTATTTTATTTTATAAGCATCAGGAACATCAGGTAATAAAACCTTAAGTTTACCCAACTCATCTCTAATAATTTTAAATTGAACCCTTCTGTTGTATTTTCTCGATTGAGGATTAAGGTCTATAGATACAGGATATTTTTCGCCATAACCCACAACTTTTAATTTACTTACATCAACAGATTTAGATACTAAATAATCCTTAACAAAATTTGCACGTTTTTTTGTTAACATCATATTATAAGCCTCATCTCCTTGTGCATCAGCATAGCCTGCAATTTCAATTAATATATTATTTGAGTTATTTAAATAAACTGCTAATTCATCTAATTCATCTTTATATCTTTCAGGAATTGTTTTATTAAAGCCAAACAAAATAGCAGGAGCCGTAGTTTCAACAACATTTTCTTTATTTGAACCAGCACCATTTACACTATTATTTTTATCAGCAACATCAGTATTAGCATGCTTTAATTTCACATCGCTTAAATCTAATTCTGCTAAGCAATAAACCTTTGGTATATCAAAACTTTTTTCTGCTGCATCCATATCGTCAGCAGTAAAAGTTACTTTTATATTATCTGATGGTACTGTTAACGAAACATTTCCTTTCTTATCAGATTTTACTTCCTTTAAAGTTTTACCATTTGCTGTAACGGCAACATTTAGCTCTTTCCCTTTATTATCTAATTTACCTGTTAGTAATACAGATGGTGTTTCTTGAGGATAGAATGTAATTTCATAAATATCTAAATCGCCAAAGCCATCTTCTGATGCTAGAGAAATTAATGCTTTTCCTTTTTCTGATGTTGGATATAAAAACTTATCCTCATCTGTTGTATTCAGAGGATAACCAAAATTTAGAGGAGTTGACCATACAGAGTCGTTTTCAAATTTAGACATAAACAAATCGTTTTGCCCCATATTATAGTAGTGCCCTTGCGAACTAAAATATAATGTTTTGTTATCATCTAAAATAAAAGGAGCTACCTCATCAAATTTTGTATTAATCTTATCTCCTAAATTTACAGCTTTTCCCCAGCCTCCATTGTCTTGTCTTTCCGACTTATATATATCTAAACCGCCAAAACCACCTTTACGATTACTTGTAAAATACAATGTTTTGCCATCTTTAGAAGGACAAGCATGACGTTCTAAATCAGATGTATTAATGTTTTTATTTAGCTTTTTAATTTTCGACCAATTTGTTCCATCAAAAGTACTAACATAAATATCGCCTTTTCCTTCATCATCACCTTCTTTAAACAAATACAATTCATTTCCATCGTACGAAATACCAACAGAACGAACACTACCTTCAACTTTAGCATCAATATTAAAATTTCTTGGAATTGCAAATTCGCCATTTACTTTTTTTGAATAAAAAACAGCTTCATAAAACCGCATATCGCTTGTATATACCAATGTATTGCCATCGCCTGAGATAACGGCATTGTAATTAGCAAATTTATTATTTATATTTTTACCTAAGTTTTTCAATTCGTATTTTATTGATAACCCCTCTAAAGTTTTCGCACTTTCACAAGTTTCAATTTTTCTATTTACAATATTAAGATAATACTTATCGGTTGTTCCTGTTGTTTCCTTATAATCATTATAAGTCTTAATAGCTTTGTCCAGCTCGTTATTTATAGCATACGCATCAGCTAAATAAATATATGCATCTTCATGAGCTTTCGATTCTGTTATTTCCCCCTCCTTATAATCATTTGTTACAGACTGAACAGCTTTTTCTAAATACCTAATCGCTTTTATTTTTTCAGAATTTTTATGATACCCTTTAAGGTAACAAACGCCAATTCTATAATCAATATTAGCATTTTCTGTTCCCGATTTTACTATATTATTATATATAGTTAACGCCTCTTTATAATCTTTTTCATAAAAAAAAGTTTCAGCATCCCAAAACATTGCTTTCACATCAACAGGGTCGTTATCTGCAAAAATTGCTAACGATATAACAATTAATATTACGCTTATTAAGTTTTTCATAATTTATAATTTATATTTTTCTGGAATTTCAGGTGTTTCAACTTTTATTTTTTCGCCACCTGTTTCAATAATTTTAAATTCTACTCTACGATTAAATTTCCTACTTTCAGGGTTTAGATTTTTACTAATTTGATTAGCCATACCTTTGTAATCTGAAACAATTTGAGTTTCGTTTACACCTTTATTAAGTAAATATTGTTTTACAAAATTGGCTCTTTTTTTAGATAATATCAAATTATATTCTGCATCGCCCTGTGCATCGGTATAACCAATAAGTTTAATTTTAATATTTTTATTCTTAGATAAATAGGAAGCAACTATATTAAGATTGTTATTATATTCATTTGTTTCATATTTATCGAAGCCAAATAAAACATATTTTAGCACTAAAGAGCCACCAACCGGTGTTACTCCTACAGGAATTTTATTATCACTAATTGGTGCATCAGAATTTTTAACTATAAAATTAACTATATTAGCACATTGCGGTACATCTTTTATATCAAGTACATTAGTATTAGGTGCAATACTTTTAATTTTTTTAATTAACGCATTTTTTCTTGCATTATAACTCACATCACTACCATTAGAATTATCAGAAATAGCTACATAAAATTTAGGATGTTTTTTAACAAAGCTAGTTATTGAATCTATTCTTGTATTTATATTCTGCGTAATAGTATTACTTGATTTACCAAACTCAGCAAAAAAAGTTTCTTTTTCTCCTGTAAATATTACAGGCTTTAAAACTATTGCTTTTTTAATTTTATTGTACGAATCATCGGTAGAAACATCTACTATTTCGCTATAAGACAAATCGTTGTCTGCCTCAATATTTACCTTGTATTTTTTTCCGGATTTTAAGATAAACAAGAACTTACCAGTTGTTGCGTTTGGTGTGTACATACCAACTTCTTCGTCAGTATTTACATCTGTTACTGTTATAAAAACGCCTTCAGGAGCTTTGCCGTTACACATAAGAATTTGCCCTGAATAAACAGTAAGTGGCTTTTCCTTAACATCTTTTAATGAAATCATATATATATCAGATCCACCAAAACCATCTTTATTAAACGATGAGTAATATGCTCTTTGACCATCAGGAGTTGGTACATAAAACACATCGTCGCCAGTAGTATTTATAGGGTAACCCATATTAATTGTTTCAGTCCATTTTCCATCTTCAAGGGTATTGAAGAAAATATCGTAACCGCCCATAGAACCTTTTCCTTTTGAGCTATAAAAAAGTGTTACACCATCAGCATGTATATACGGACTTTCTTCGTCGTACTCGGTATTAATTTTAGGACCTAAGTTTTGAGCTAAGCCCCATTTACCATTAGGTAATTTTTTAGACATGTAAATATCTTTGCCACCATAGCCACCGGGCCTATCGCTTGTAAAATATAAAACATCTTGTTCAGGCGAAATAGATGCATGAGTTTCTTGATATTTTGAATTTATTACTTCCGATAATGGTTTCGGTTCTGTCCACTTCTCGTTTTCAAGTTTAGACTCGTATATATCACCATTATTACTTTTATCAGAATATAAATATAATGTTTGTCCATCTACAGATAAAGAAATTGTTGCCAAGTTCTGATTTTCGATATTAAACACAGGCATTCCTAAAGCCCAATTACCAAGTTTTTTTATGTTTGCACTTTTATTTTGTTCTACCTCTTCGGCTTTTGCCCAATTATCATCTGTATTTTTACTTTGATATACATTTTCATAATATTGTCCGTCAGCATGTTCTTGCGTATTTCCTTTTATTTTCCTTTTAGATGTGAATAACAAAACACTTTCATCGGCAGAAATTACAGGGCTATGTTCGTCGTATTTCGAATTTATATTCTCTCCCAAATTGCTTATCCCCATTTTAATAGGATATTCTATTAACCTAAGACCTGTATTACATTCATCAATCCGTTTATCTACTTTTTTAATTAGCTCTTTATCTTGCTTTGTTAAATACGATTTAAATTTATTATAATTAAAAATTGCTTGTTCAAAATTATAATTATAATGTAATGCCTCACCTAAATAATAATAAGCATCGATTGGAGCTTTTGTTTCTTTAGAATCTTCGTATTTATAATCTTCAGAAACATTTTTTATTGATTTTTCTAAAAATTTTAAGGATTTAGATTTATCAAATTTATCATTCAAATAACAAAAACCAATCTTAAAATTTAAGTTAGCATTATCTTCTCGCCCTACCAATAATTGTTTATATAAATCAATTGCTTCAATGTAACTTTCGTTGGCGAGTAGTTGCTCTGCCTCAAAAAACACATTCTTATACTTAAATTGCGATAATGTATCTTGCCCTTTGACACCCATCATTATCGCTAATAGAAATAACATAATTACTATACGCATGCTGTTCGTTTTTCCAATCAATTTTATACTATCTTAACTTGCTATTAATGAACCTGCAATATATAAAATATCTGATAAAAAATTTTAATATTCCCACTAAAAAAAAAATTAATTTATTTTTTAATAAATTTTATATGTTTTTTCATTCCATTTGATTTTACCCCAAGAATATAAATACCTGATTTTAAGAATGATACATCAATAGCTTTATCTTCATTAATAAAGTTTTTATTTTCATAAACTTTCGCACCTGTAACAGAATATATATTTAAAGAAAATTTTGAATTTTTGTCAGAATAATTAATGTATAGTTTAGAGTTAACAGGATTTGGATAAACATTAAGTTTATTGCTGTTATAAAGCTCATCAACAAATATAGTACTACCAAACAAGCTATCATACAATTGTTTTGCTTGTTCAGAGCTATTAATTATTTCTTGTAAAGATTTTGAAGTATGAATTGCATAAGACACAATAAGTGTATCATTCGGATTTATTGAATATGGACCACAACTTAACATACTACAAACATCGTTCCCCTGCCCTATTCCTGCTATTTCCTTACTTGAAGTTAAAGCTTGGTATTTTTCTTGGTCAGAAAAGCCATTAGTTATATCAATTCCACCCTCTCCTCCGGGAATATTGTCAAACGAATAGTTATTACACTCATTATCAGATAATAGCTGAAAGCCTGAATACAAACCATTTGGTTTTGTGGAAAATGTATAAGACAATTTATTTTCATCATTAAAATTTGCACTATTTAAATTATAATTATCAATATCCCAATCGGAAAACAAACCGAAATAAAAATTTGTTAAAGCACTGTCTGCCTTATTAACTATATAGTAATTAACGATAATAAAATCGTTATAGTCAGGTTTTTTCCAAGCATAAGTTTTCTGTTCAATTTCAATATTATATTTCGATAAATTTTTATTCCTATATTTACTAATTACCTCTTGGTCTGCAAGTTTGTTTATTGTATTGTATTTGGCTTTATCTTCTCCTTCAAATAAACTATTTCCACGAACACAATCCTGAATAGCAGTATCACTTACACCTGTTACAATCCCAAAATCTTGCGTTAAATTATCGCTATCAATATATTTAAATCCAATACCCTCACTTGACGATTCAAAAGCAAATTTACCGGCATTTGTTATTGTAGTTTTTATATTATTAGTATCAATATTTAAGTACGATTTATTTAATTTAACTTTAATTATCTGAAAATCTGAATAATTATTATCAGAAAAATTAATTTTAAAATAAATCGTTTCATCAACAGGTATTGTTGGCAAAACACGTACTATAAAAGCATCATTAATATTATTCACAGTGTCTTGCTCATTAATATTTCCTGCATTAAAAGTTGCATCAATAATATTAACATATTCCGATTCGGTAGTTAATAATACATTCAAATTTGTTGTTGGTTTTAAATAATTCACAAAATTGCCTGTAATAAATAATGTGTCAAGCGTTGGACATAAATTAAAGTTTATATTTTTATATCTTACCGAAGGGGTAAATTCTTGAGTTAATGCTTCATACAAATTAATTCGCCCCTTCCCCATTAATCCTGCATAAGGTTCATTTCCAGAAACTGTATCAATATTATCGGTACTCATTCTAATAACCTCGCCAATTTGAATAGCCGACAAGGTATCGTAATGAGCTTTTACTATTGCGGCACACCCTGCTGCAAGCGGTGAAGCAAATGAAGTTCCCCACCCATTTATATATCCGTTATTTGGTGCTGTCATATACACATCTTCACCCGGAGCAATTACATCAATATATGCACCATAATTTGAGTTATCCCATTTATTGTCGTTTACATTTGAACCTGCAACACTAAAAACATTATCGTACGATGCAGGGTAAAAATCTAAATCCAACCCATTATTTCCGGCAGCAGCCACTACTAAAGCATTTCTATTATATGTAGCATAGTTTACGATGTCTTGACCATAATTTGAATAAGTTGTACCTCCCCATGAGCAATTAATTATATTGCAAGCATGATCAGCTGCATAAACTATACCTTCGTAACCATGCGTAATTGACGCACCACTAGAGGCAGATACTTTTATTGGCATAAGTTTTGTTTTAAATCCAACACCGGAAATTCCAATTCCATTATCGGCTACAGCCGATGCACAACCACTAACATATACCCCATGTGCATTTGCTGCCAATGGATTTTCGTCCCATTGGGGATTATTATCATTACTAGCTAAATCCCAACCCCAGAAATTATCGACGTAGCCATCATTATCATTATCAATACCATCTATAGGATCGTTTAAGTTTTTGTAAATATTACCAAACAAATCGTTATGATTAATATCAATACCTGTATCAGTTATTCCAATTATTATCGAAGTATCACCTTTTTCAATATCCCAAGCATCATATACTTTCATATTATTTAAATAATATTGATTAGCTTGATTTGGGTCGTTTGGAGTGTATAGTAACGAATCGTTATATTTAATTTCTGCATACTCTACTATTCCACTTTTTTGCAATTCATAAATAAAACTTTTTACTTTTTCATGATTAATTTTCACAGAGTATATTAAACTTAAATCGACAAAATTTTTATTTAATTTATTTCTAACAATTGGCTTTTTATTAGCAAAAATCTTTTTAGGATGTAAGCTTTCTAAAGTTGTTTTTAGATACTTATTTTTAAAACTATTCTTTAATATCGCATCTCTGTATTTTTCTTTTAGCTTAAAAATTATCTTTTTATCTAAGTTATTATTATATTTGTATATATTTTGACTATTTATAACATTTACAGACATTATAATTAGTAATAGAATTTTTAGAAATTTCATGATTAATAGTATTTTTAAAACTTTATTGCAAATTTAACGTATTTAATTTACACTTATAAAATTAGTTGAATATTTATAAAAACAAAATTAAAATTATAGCTATATGAATTGTATTATTATAGAAGACGATAAATTATCGAGAAAAGTTGTTGAAGAGTTTATATATAGGACAGAAGCCACAGAACTTGTTGCTTCTTTTGAAAATGCAGTTGACGCGTTAAATTCTATAAAATTAAACGGTGCTGATATTGATTTAGTATTTTTAGATATTGAAATGCCCGAAATGTCTGGTATTGAATTCCTTAAAACTTTTGACAAACACCCTCAGGTAATTATAATATCAGGTAAAGAAAAATATGCTTTAGAAGCATTTGAATACGATGTTACTGATTATTTATTAAAGCCAATAACTTACGCTCGTTTTTTTAAAGCTGTTACAAAAGCTCAAGCAAGACACAACGAAAAACAAAATATTACAAAAGCTAGTTTCGATGAAAGTAGTGACCAAATATTTATTAAAAGAAGTTCAACTTTAGTTAGACTAAATTATTCTGATATTTTGTTTGTAGAAGCTTTAGAAAACTATGTTATTGTTACTACTTACTCCGAAAAATATACAATTCATTTTACAATGAAAGCTATTGCCAGCAAATTACCTGCAAATATTTACAAAAGAGTACACCGTTCGTACATTGTAAATATTAACAAAATTAAAGGTATTGAAGATAATGCTGTAATTATTAATTTAGAAGAAGGAACAAAGGTTATACCTATTGGAAAATCCTACAAAGAAAAATTAATGAATGAAATTAATTTAATTACTAAAAATAATTAATTCTATATATAAATACAGATTAAGGCTTTCATTTTTTGAAAGCCTTTTTTTATTTACTTTTGCAAAAAAATAAATTATGCTTACTGAACGACAATTATTTTACAATCACGTTGCACAAACATCTGACGAACCTATTGCTCTTGAAATTAAAACTGCAGAAGGTATTTATTTAATTGATAAGGATAATAAAAAATATATTGATTTAATTGCCGGCGTTTCTGTTAGCAACTTAGGACATAGAAATAAAAATGTTGTTGAAGCCGTAAAAACCCAAGTTGATAAATATATGCATCTTATGGTTTATGGCGAGTATATTCAATCGCCACAAGTTGAGTACGCAAAACTACTTACCGAACAGCTTCCTGAACATTTTGATAATGTATATTTTACAAACTCAGGTAGTGAAGCTAACGAAGGAGCTTTAAAATTAGCAAAACGATATACCGGAAGAAGCGAAATAATATCGTTTGTAAACGCATATCACGGAAGTACGCATGGATGTTTAAGCATTTTAGGTAACGAATATTTTAAACAAGCTTTTCGTCCACTTCTACCTGGTGTTAGTTTTATAAACTTTAATAACGAAGATGAACTTAGACAAATTACCACAAAAACAGCTTGTGTAATTGTTGAACCAGTGCAAGCAGAAGCAGGAATTATAATACCAAAAGATAATTACTTGCAAAAAATACGTAAACGTTGCGACGAAACAGGAACTCTCTTAATTTTTGACGAAATACAAACAGGATTTGGACGTACCGGTAATTTATTTGCTTTTGAAACATACAATATTAAGCCCGATATTTTTACTATTGCAAAAGGTATGGGTGGAGGTATGCCTATTGGAGCATTTGTTGCAAATAAAAAAATAATGTCTGTTTTTAAAGACAACCCCATACTTGGACACATAACAACTTTTGGCGGCCACCCGGTATCGGCAGCAGCTGCACTTGCTACACTAAAAACCCTACTTAACGAAAATATTATTAATGATGTAAATAAAAAAGGTGAATTATTTAGAGAACTTCTTACTCATAAAAAAATAAAATCGATTAGAGGGGTTGGATTATTTCTTGCAGTTGAACTTGATAGCTACAAACAAATACGACAACTCCTAGATGAAACTATTAAAGCAGGACTTGTTTTCGATTGGTTCATTTTTAATGATAATCATTTTAGAATTGCTCCACCTCTTATTATTACTGATGAAGAGATAAAACTTTCTTGTAAAATTATTACAGATTGTTTGGATAAAGTTTAAGTATCTTTGTAAAAAATGGCAAAACTTAAAAAAAATATTAGCAATTTATTAAAAAATAAACCTGAGCTGAATTTTATTATTCAAGTTTTATCTGATAAAGAAATAGATTTATCTTTAATTGAAAAATTCGATAATAATGAGTTTATCCGCCAAATAAAGCACCATAGATTAGATAGCATTTTTTATAAAGCTATAAAAGAGCAGAATATTAATTTACCAACAGAATTACAACAAAAATTAGAGCAAATAAACAAACAAAACAAAATGCGAATGATGAAACTAACTGCAGAGTTAATTCGCATTCATAAACTTTTTACTGAAAATGGTATTGATTATATTAGCCTTAAAGGTCCTGCGCTTTCGCAACAAATTTATGGCGATTATACTATTAGAAGCTCTCGCGATTTAGATATTTTGGTTAGGGTGGAGGATTTGGATAAGGTGAATAAGGTTTTAAATAGCATTGATTTTAAAACTAATACTAAAAATACTAAATTATGCAGATATGCGGATAAAGATATTATATACTACAATCCTAAAAATAAAATATTATTAGAAATTCATCATCGATTTTTTATAAACAAATATTTACTAACTTATAACAAGCAATTTATTATAAATAAAGAATATTCAATAATTAATAATGAAAAAATACCTATACTTAAAAATTATGTGAATTTTTTATACTTATCTACACATTCTGCTACACATAATTGGGCAAGGATTGTTTGGACATTAGATATTATGGAATATATAAAGAATTTATCTGATAATGAGATTTTAGAATCTAAAAAATTAGCGTTGAAAAATGGGTTGAATACTATTTTCTATCAAGCAATAAAAATGGATTTTGTAAATTTTCTAATAATAACAAACGAAGAGCAATATGTTTTATTAAAAAAAATTTTATTTAGATTATCACTTAATAATTTACAACAATATAAATTCCAAGAGATAATATGCAGATTGTTAACACCTTATAGGGTGATAAAGAAAAATGATACAGATAAATTATTTAAGTAAACTGTCACAGTAAGCAATGTACTTATCAGAAACAATATCCCAAGTAAAATTTTGTTTTACTCTAACATAATTTAATTCCTGAATTTTTTTGTAATCTGAATAATTAGATAAAATATCTTCTAATTTATTTTTTAAAGAAAGTTCGCTATTTAGTTCAAAAAAAGAACCATCGGAACCAAGTGCTTCTTTATGTGCAGGAATATCAGAAGCTAGGCATACTTTGCTATAACTCATTGCCTCTAACAAAGTTATAGGTAAACCTTCTAATTCTGAAGGTGTACAAAATATAGTACAACTATTTATCAGGTTTTCTTTTTCTTCGCCTAAAACTTTTCCTGTTAATATTATTCTGTTATTTTTTGATGATAAATTATGTAAATATTCAATATAGTTTTTAGAATATTTATCATAGCCGGCAATTACAAGTTTAACATCAGTATTTTCTAATTTTTCAAATGCTTTGATTAATAAATCCGGTCGTTTTTCTTCCACTAAACGACCTAAAAATAAAATGTATTTAGTCCCCAACAAGTTATATTTTTTTAAAACATCGGTATTTACATCTATATTTTTAATATTTGCTCCCGAGAAAATTGTTTTACAGTTTTTATTATATTCCTTTTGTATGTAATTGCTTTGCTCCTGCGAAACAGCAGTAATATTTTTATTTATTTTTATCACAAATTTCTCTAAAACCTTAATAATAAACCTTGATTTCTTTGACCATTTTTGCCTTTGCCATTCAAGTCCATGCATTTGAAAGATTACATTTTTCCTAAACAAAATAGGAATAAATGAAAATAATCCTGCAGCCATAGCATTATAATGAATTAAGTCAATGTTTTTTTGATAAAAAACAACATTAAAAGAAGCTTTAAATCCCAATAATATTTTATTCAAATATTTATTATTAATAGACTTATAACTTATTATTTCGACACCTTTAAACTTTTGTGTTTTATGCTCATCACCTTCGGTATACAAAATTATTTTATGTCCTTTTTCAACTAATATTGGACATAAATTAGCCATATAATTTTCTATACCTCCAATTTCTGAAATATTTCTTGATGCAATAAAGGCTATTTTCAATTTTATAGAAATAAATTTATACAATAATATAACATATATTATTAAGTAACAAACATGTTAGTAACAAGAGTGTTACCAATATGTTTGTTTAGTATATAATAAATTGAATATTAAAATGATACATGCGTAAAAAACTGATTATTTCTCTAAAACAAATCAACAAATTTAATAATTCGTTCAGTTGCTTCTCCGTCCCAAAGTGGTGCGATTATAGTTTTTTTATATGTTCCGTTTTCTATGGCATAAATCTCTGTTTTTATTTTATCTAACCCAAACAGAATGAATCTCCTAGCCGCAAGCGGACGAGGTATCGTTTTGGAATACTATTCTTTTATACGTCCCAAGGGACGGGGAATTAAACCCAAACAGATTAAAAATAAAGAAACGAAGTTCCAGGTTTCGCTTAGCAAAAAATTATAATTATAGAATATTTAAAAAACCTTTCAAAATATTTTTCGTAGAAAATAATTACCATTAAAAAAAACAGTATTTTAGCAACCCTAAAACAAAAACTAATGAAACAAAAAATTTTAGTTACAGGCGGTGCCGGTTATATTGGCTCGCACACAAGCGTAAAGTTAATTGAAGCAGGTTACGATGTAGTTATTATAGATAATTTATCGAACTCTGATGTAAAAATGATAGATGGAATTGAGAAAATTACAGGAGTAAAACCTGAGTTTTACGAATTTGATTTATGCGATATACACAAAACAAAAGATTTTTTTAGTAAAAATACTGATATAAAAGCAATAATACATTTTGCTGCGTATAAAGCTGTTGGCGAATCAGTTAACTTACCATTAAAATATTATCACAATAATATAGCTTCGCTTGTAAATATAATACAAAACATGATTAATTTTAAGGTAGAAAATTTAGTTTTCTCATCATCGTGTACAGTTTATGGACAGCCGGAGCCAAAATATTTACCGGTAACAGAAGATGCTCCTGTTCAGCCTGCAGGTTCGCCATACGGAAACACAAAACAAATTTCAGAAGAAATAATACGAGATACTATTATTTCTAACAAAAATTTGAAAACAATAGCTTTGCGATATTTCAACCCTATTGGAGCTCATAAAAGTGCAATTATTGGTGAACTACCTATTGGGACACCAAATAATTTAATACCATTTTTAACTCAAACAGTAGCCGGTTTGCGTGATGAATTAAGTGTTTTTGGTAACGATTATAATACTCCTGATGGCTCTGCTATTAGAGATTATATTGATGTAAACGATTTAGCTGAAGCCCATGTAATTGCTATTGAACGTTTAATTAATGATAAAAACAAAAAGAATTTCGAATATTTTAATCTTGGTACAGGTAACGGAAATTCAGTTTTAGATGTAATTAATACTTTTGAAAAAGCCACAGGCAAAAAGGTTAATTATAAAATTGTACCTCGTAGAGAAGGTGATATAGAACAAGTATGGGCAGATACCAGTTTTGCTAACACAGAACTTGGTTGGAAAGCAAAAACTAGTTTAGGCGAGTCTTTATTATCTGCATGGAACTGGGAGAAAAAAGTAAGAGGACTTTAATAGTGTATAGTTAATAATTGATAAAGAAATAATAATGAAAAAAAATATTTTAATAACAGGTGGTGCAGGATTTATTGGCTCGCATGTTGTACGTTTATTTGTAAATAAATATCCTGAATATAACATATACAATCTTGATGTACTTACATACGCAGGTAATTTAGAAAATCTTACAGATATTGACACAAAAGAAAATTATAAGTTTTTAAAAGGCGACATTACTGATATTGAGTTTATATCATCGATATTTAAAAAATATAATTTTGATGCGGTAATTCATCTCGCTGCAGAATCGCATGTTGACCGTAGTATAACTAACCCAATGGAATTTATAAACACTAATATTGTTGGAACTGTTGTGCTGTTAAATGCAGCAAAAGATGCTTGGAAAGATAATTTTAATGATAAATTATTTTATCACGTTTCCACAGATGAGGTGTATGGTTCGCTTGGTGAAACAGGATTCTTTTTGGAAACAACCCCATACGACCCTAAAAGTCCCTATTCTGCATCAAAAGCTTCGTCAGACCACTTAGTACGTGCATATAATAACACATATAAAATGCCTGTTGTAATATCTAATTGTTCAAATAATTATGGAAGCCATCAGTTTCCTGAAAAGTTGATTCCTCTTTCAATAAATAATATTAAAAATAACAAAGCAATTCCTATTTATGGAAAAGGCGACAATATTAGAGATTGGCTTTTTGTAAACGACCATGCACGAGCTATTGATGTAATTTTCCATAAAGGAAAACAAGGCGACACATATAATATTGGAGGTATTAATGAGTGGACAAATCTTGATTTAATTCATAAGCTTTGTGATGTGATGGATAAAAAATTAAGTAGAGAAGCTGGAGCTTCACGAAAACTTATAACATTTGTTACTGACCGTGCCGGACACGATAAACGCTACGCTATTGATGCGTCAAAACTTAGAAACGAGCTTGGTTGGGAACCATCGTTGCAGTTTGAAGAAGGTATTGAAAAGACTGTTGATTGGTACTTAGAAAATGAAACTTGGGTTGAGAATATTGTTTCGGGTGATTACGCTAAGTATTATGACAATATGTATAAGGATAGATAGAGGAAATTATTTATAAATAAAAAATGCGGGTAAAATGATTTACCCGCATTTTTTATAGTATAAATTTAGAACTATTCTTTAACAATCTTTTTAATATAAAAAGTATTTCCAATTCGTAAATTTAGTATATATATACCTGTTTCAAAATCAGAAACATTAACTGATTTGTTATATATTCCGGTAAAGTTATTTTCTTTATCAGAAATATAAACTGTTTTTCCTGAAACATCTGAAATAGTAAAATTAATATTTGTTGGGTTGTTCAGCTCTGTACTAATATTTATAAAGTTTGAAACCGGATTAGGATAAACCGATAATTCTACCTCATCATTATTTACTATAAGTATTGCTGTTGCAGTATCAACAGAAATACCTCCACCCGATGTTGTATCAACAAGAAAATCGAAATCGTTTTGTACAGTATCGCCTGAAGCGATATTTAAACCTGTATATGTTGATATTAAATTTAACCCGGGAATATCTACTTTAATATTATAACCAGAACCTTCATTTAAACTATCTACCTCCCAATTTCCATCGCCATCAGAAACAGCATCAGCAATAGGTTCGTTGTTAGGGTCCTGTGCTATGTATATTTCGGCTCCGGTAACAGGTTCGCCAGCTAAATTAGTAGATTTTGCATTTGATGCATATCTAACAGTTCCTCTAAAAGTATAACTTCCTGCTAAGCTAGGTATTTCGTACATTTCAAAATTTAAATCTAAGGTATCGCCACACCCAACATTTAGATAAGTTGCAGTTTCCCAATTTACGGTATTACCATAATATGAAGTAGCAACACCATTATAATTAGAATTTTGCGCTACGCCACGCAATGTGTAATTATTTGGCTCTACATCGGTAAATATAAATGTACTTAAAGATGTAGTGTAATTATTTGCAACTTGTTCTAAATAATATGCATTTTCTTGATTTTGAACATAAAGTTCCATGTTTATATCGTCTATATCGAACAACCCTCCCGAATACGAAACTGTACCTGTAATAACAGAGTTTGGAGCTTGAATAACATCAACTCCATCGGTTGCTGATGGGCCATTTACATTTTCTGTAACAGTTACCGCATAGTTACCTAACTGCCATACTGTAATACTTTGTGTTGTTGCTCCGGTATTCCAATTGTATGTATTTGCTGTTGGTGCAGTAATTGTAATAGTATCGCCGGCACATAGCTGAATATCCTCACCTAAATCGATAAACATTAGCTCTTTTGCTCCCATATCGCACATTGGCTGATGTCTTTCTGTGTTTGTAATATCGGTAGGCACTTCTGTTATATATTCTGCAACATTATCTAATGCTGTATTTGAGAAATAGATACCGGTTGTAAATTCAGGATTTTCTACAATAGAGTTTTGGTCGATATTTGTATTATTTGCTTGCCATTGTGCTAGAGTATATCTGCTATACCCATTAGTAAATGGTAAACTGTCGCCTGCATAATAGCAGTTGTAATTAACATTCTGTAATGAGGTGTAATCTTGAGCTTGTATCGCTGCATTATCAGAATAAAAAATATTATTTCTTATTTCAGGACTTTCTGTTGAACCTGATACATTTATTGCAGTACTTTTAAGACCTTTTACTATTATTGTGTTATGAAATATTTTACTTTGTGAATAATCTGCATTAATACCTATTGCTATACTGTCGTTGATAGTATTATCAATATCAATAAAATTATTTACAATATATAATGAGTCTGTATACGTACTTGTAATTTTAACACCTTCGTATCTAACAGAATCAATACCATTATTTTTTATAGTATTATTTTTTACAATAGATACACTACCAGATGAATTTGTTATAGAAGATAAATATATACCTACTGAATTTTCCCAAAGAGAAAGTGGATTATTAGTAGGTAAGTTGACTGTATTCATAGAAATAGTTAAATCATCAACATAACTAATATAAATAGGATAATGCTTTTGATTAGTAAAAGTACAATTGTTAATATTCAAATTATCGAATGGGTTGTTGTAATCGCATTCAAATTTAACACCTGCATCGCCATTATTGAAAGAGCAATTAGATATTATTAGGTTATCTGACGGATTAAAACTACTTACTGTTTGAAAATACAATAAATTATTTCCATCATTTTGACTTCCTGAGATATTACAATTATTGATATTTATGTCTGATATTGGTTCTTGAACACCTCCATCAAGATATATTGCTGCTTCCCCTTCACTTTCAATATTTAAGTTTGTAATAATAATATTTGAAGCTCCTATGTATATGGTATTTCCGGTTGTAGTAGAAATAGTTGCCATATTATTTACATCAGCACTTTGAATAGTTAAAGTATTTGTTGCTGTTGTAGGAAACGCCTCATTAATTTCAATACTTTGATTATAAGTTCCGGGAGCTAAATTAATTATTACCGATTGAGTAATACCTGTAATTTCTAAGTTCTGAATTGTATCCTGAATATTTTCAGAAGGTGTTAAATTAATGATTTGTTGGCTAAAACTAAAAGACATAGTTATTGCCAATAATAAAGTAAGTAGAGATTTTTTCATTTTGTTTTTTGTTTAAATGTTTTTAAAAATATTGTTTTTACTTGATGTATGACGTTGATAAATAATAAAAAGTTGCATCAAAATCACATATCTCTATTATTACACAAAAATATGAATTTACCACTACAATACAAAGCTAAAACTTTTCAGTTTTTATAATTTTAACAGGGCATAAATCCATTGCTTCTATGTTTGTATCTAAATTATCGTCAGTGGTAATTAAAATAAAGAATTCTTTTTTTTGTTTTCCGCCAATAAGCGATGCTTTGCCATCCTTATCGTCCATACGCCATGTTGCAGGCGATACCTCAACGCAATAATTACAACCTATACATTTTTCTCGTTGATGAATTACTCTTACCATTTTGCTTTATCACTATTTTAGACCTAACAGGTCTGTTTATTTATTTAATAAGACCTATTAGGTCTTTAATTATTAACGATTATATAAAAATCGTTAAGTATTAATTCTTTATTAAAACTATCTATTAGAGCAAGACTACCAAATTCTATTTTTGCATTTTTGGTGAAAGTTTTTTCTAATATTGGCAATATTTGCTTGAAAGAAAATTTTGGGCTGTAAGTATTTAAAATAATAACCCCATTACTAGTTAATATACTTTTACATACTCTTAATAAATGCTCTAAACCTTTATTTATTTTCCAATTTTTTCCTTTAGCACCAAAGCCATAAGTTGGAGGGTCAAGAATTATAAAATCGTATTTATTAGCTCGCTTTTCTTCTTTTTTCACAAAAAGATATGCATCATCAATAATAAATCTGATATTATTTATGTGGTTAATTTCTGCATTATCTTTTGCGTGTTTTATTGCTGTTTTAGATGAATCGATATGTGTTACATTAGCCCCTATTTTTGCTGCTATTACTGATATTGCCCCTGTATATGCAAATAAATTTAATACTTTAGTGTTTGCTTTTGCTTTGCTTGCAATAAACTCCCAATTTACGGCTTGCTCAGGAAAAATTCCTATATGTTTAGAGTTTGATAATTGCAGTTTAAATCTTGAATCAATAATATCCAATTTGTAATTTATAAACCATTCGGGTAGGTTTTCTATATTCCATTTGCCTCCGTCAACAGTTTTGCTTTTGTAAATATAATTAGCTTTTTGTTGCCAAAAGCTTAGCTTTTTGGTTAAATTATTTGTTGCATTTGTTTCAGGGCGAATTGTAACAATATTATTAAATTGTTCAACTTTTACACCATTACCAAAATCGAGTAAGCTGTATTGTTTCCAATATTTAGGAGTTTTTATTTTCAATTTTAGTATTATTTTTTGCTTTAAGCTGTACAAGGATAATAACAGAGAAAAAGAAAAACCCTATAGCCGTTCCATAAATCTCAACATAAGCTAACGCAATACTAAATATAAATGAGATAATACTTATAATGGTATAAAGAGTTTTGTACTTTTGTACCTTTTCTACACTTTCTGTCATTTTATAAAATTTAAGGTATTTTCATAAATTTATGAGCTTGTAACGAAATTCTCCATTTAGGATTTTCTTTTACAAAATCGACAACAAACGGAATAATTTTATTGAACATACTCCATTCAGGTTGCAGATACAAAAGACAATTATTGTTTACAAGTTTTGCTTGCAAAATTGCCCATTGCAAATCTTCTTCTTTTTCTATTATAACTTTAATTTCGTTAGCTATAGGGTAAAATTCTTTTAATGGTTTATTATGTTGTTTTGGCGATAAGCATATCCAATCCCATTCACCTGTTAGTTTATAAACTCCTGATGTTTCAATATGAGTACGCACTCCATTTTTTCGCACATTACTTGTTAAATAATCAAGATTGTATGTTGTTGGCTCGCCACCTGTTACAACTATTGTTTTAGCAGGATAGTTTTTAGCTTTTGTTATAATTTCATTAATATCAGTAAGTTTATGAATTTTAGGATTCCACGAAAATTTTGTATCGCACCATTTACAACCGATATCGCAACCACCAACACGTATAAAATATGCTGCAAATCCTGTATAATGACCTTCACCTTGTATAGTGTAAAAATCTTCTAATAATGGTAGCTTTTTGCCTCCCTCAAATATATCTTCTTCTTTTTTCAAGCTGTATTATTTTGTGCAAAAGTAACAAAAAAAGATTAGGAATTACCAATTAAAAATTATGAATAAAATCTCTAATAATAAACTTTATGCCTTTGTTAAAAATATAATCTTTCTAACGCAAGAATAAAAGCAACACCAAAGCCCATTCCGGAAATAAATAAATTCCATTCGCGTTGGCTTACTTTTAATTTGTTTAAAAATAATAGTGAGATAATTAATATTACGGCAACAACAATAAATTGCCCCGATTCTATACCTAAATTAAATGCAAAAAGAGGCATAATCATATCGTCGGATGCCGACAACATACTTTTTAAATAGCTTGAAAATCCAAGACCATGAATTAATCCAAACACAACAGAAATAGCATATTTTGTGTAGTATAATTTTGTATTTATTACTGATGTAGTTTTTGTTACAATATTAGAAATAGCAGTAATAATAATAGTTACAGGTATTAAAAACTCAACTAAAGCAGGATTTACGTTTATAATATTAAGAGTTGACAAAACTAATGTTGTGGCGTGTCCAATAGTAAAAGCAGTAACTAAAACTAAAATTTGTCGCCATTGTTTAATATAATATACGGAAATTAAAGTAGTGATAAACAGAATATGGTCGTAACTCTCAAAATCGAGTATATGATTTATTCCAAGTTGAAAATATAGATTAAAAAGCGACATATTATAAATTATTTTTCATTCTCTAATTGTAAAATATAATCTTTAGCTTGTTCTTCGCTAATACGTTTAGCAATAATTTTAAAATCTTTATCTAAAATATAAATTACAGGAGTTGAAAATATATCGTAATAATAATGGAAGTAAGTATTTTTATTTTTATCGTAAACATTTATCCAATCAGTAATTTGTTTATCTTCAATAAATTTACGCCATTTATCTATATCATGGCTTTCTAAAACAGCAAAAACCTCCACATCAATTTTTTTAGATTTCATTTCTTTATAATATTCATGTAATTTTGGAACGCTTTTTTTACAATGCCCGCATGTTGGCGACCAGAATATAAGTATTTTATACTTATTTCTAAGTTTACTTAGCGAAATATTTTCACCCTTGTAAGTTTCCACATTTCTTATATCGGGAGCATAATTACCAATAAGATTTGGCTCCGTTTTTTTCATTTTATCAATAACTTTAGCCTTATATGCCGAGTCTGCCCAAGTAGCCTCGCCGGTAGCATAATATTTTTTTGCAATTTCAACAAAAACCTTGTCCATACCCATTAGTTTAGCTTTTTCGTTATATACCAACGAGTAGTTAATTAAATAACTAAATACATCTTTGTTGCCTCTCGACTTTTCTATGTATTTAATGCACTCTTTTGTAACGCTATCAGGGTTTTGCGACACTACTTTAGAAATGTAATTTTCAAACTTTTGAATAAAAAAAGGTGTACGAACTATAGCACTATCTTGAAAATTTACATAATCGAAATAATGATTTTTATAATAAAAATATTCCTTAGCTTTTAAAATAGAGTCTTTATTTACTGTTGTTTTAGGAATATTAAATTCTGGTATTTTAGGCTCTAATAACAACCCTATTATACTTTTAAATGTGCTGTTTTTGGCATTATTATAATTATTTAAAATTATTTCTCTTCGTTGAGTTTCAAGCTGTGTTGCTTTTACTTGCAGTTCTTTTTTTTCTTTGGCAGATAAATCTTTTTGTTTAAACTTTTTGGTTAGTTCCATAAACTCGTTATTTACACCTTCAATAGATTTATCAAAGTTTCTAAATTCGGTATTAACTTCAGAGCCTTTAAATTTTAGATTTTTTCTAAAAAACTCGGTAGTGTCGGTTGTTAACGAAAATTTTTGGTCGTTATCAACAAGTATGTCAAAAAAGTTGTTTTCTTTTGGAAAAAGAATAAAATACATACCTGTAGATAACGCCTTATTCCCTTTAAAAACACCTTGATTATTAGATAAAACGACAGTATCTTTCACGTATTTTTTATCACCAAAGTGATAGCCCAAGATTGCAATAGAATCGTTTACCCCTAACACTTTAAATTTAATATTGTATGATTGTGTAAATCCAAAATTTACAAATAAAAAAAGTGTAAAAACTAAATATATATTTTTCATCTTTATAAATTTATTAATTCAATATTATTGGCACGTGTGTGTTTCCAGCGTTTGTGTGACCAAAGCCAAAACTCCGGTTTTTCCTTTATCACATTTTCAAGATGCTTTACGTGCTTTTTTGTTATTTCGTATTCTTTGGTATCTTTTGTATTCTCGAAAAGCAATGTAAACTTAGCCTTATACTGTCCTCTGCCGGTACGGTACACATCAAGATAAACTATTGCATAATCTAATTTTTTTGCTAATTTTTCAGGACCTAAAAAAAATGCTGTTTCTTGATTTAGAAATTTAGTCCAAAATTTTGTTTCCGGTGGCGGAGCTTGGTCGGCAGCAAACCAAACAATGTTTGGAGTGTTTTCTTTTTGTAATGTTAACATTCGCTTAAAAGCTTTTTCCATTGATACGGTTTCTAAGCCAAATTTCTCACGTAATCCTCGTAGAAAAACATCGAAATTTCCGTTTGATAAAGATTTATAAAGAGCTAAAAATTTATAATTTACAATATTACCAAAAAAAGTAAACCATTCCCAATTTCCGTAATGTGCAGATATTAGCATAATATTTTTGTCCTTTTTTTTCAATTCATCAAAAATTTCAATATTCTCGTAAGTCCAATGTTTTTCTATTTCTTTGCGAGAAATATGAATAAGTTTAAAAGCTTCTAAAAAAATATCGACAAGATTTTTATAAAAAATTTTTTCAATTTGTTTTAATTCTTTTTCAAATTTTTCGGGAAATGCTTTTTTTAGATTGGTAGAAACAACCTCTCTTCTGTATCCGATAAGGTAATAAATTATAAAATATAAAAAGTCGGATAAAAGATAATAACAGCAAAAAGGCAATAAAGTTACAATCCAAATAAAGACATAAAATATTTTAAAGCCAATTTTGTTCATACTCGCAAAGTTAATATTTGATAATGTTAAACACTAACTTTTTTAACAAGTTTTTTTACTAATAAACTTGCAATTCCTAAATATGCGAATAATAATATCCAAATATGTAACCAATTATAGAAAACATCGTTAAATGTTGCACCTCTTTGAGTAAGAGCTAAAAAACCTTTAATTGCAGGGGTGCTTGGTATTATTTGAGATAGCCACACTTGCCACTGAGGCATAGCTTGTGTTGGCCACGAAAAACCTGTTAAAAATATAAACGGAATACTTGTAAAAAGTAGTATCATTAATGCCTGTTCACGTTTTTTAAAGAAAGCAGAAATTGTTATTCCCATATATATAACTGCAAACAAAAAAGGTGTTAAAAACACAAACATTTCGAAATAGTTACCTCGCATTGGGAAACTAAAAAGCCGAAAAACAATTACAAAAACATATAGTGCATTAAATAAATATACAGTATAATATGCAATACTTTTACCTATTACTATGGATAATGAACCACCAATTTCAAGTCCGATAGGCAGCAAAAAATGGTCTTTTTCCCTTTCTTTTGTTGTACCACCAATTAAGCCAATACCAAGTAAAAGTGTTTGTTGCAATATTAACAAAAGTACTGCCGGCATTACATAACTTGCATAACCTCCTTTCGGGTTATAAAGTGCGTAAGTTTCAATAGGAAGTGGGTCTCTGTTATCAAAAGCTTGTTTTAATTGTTCTTTTTTTGAAATTCTACGTTGTATTTCTATGCCTGCCGAAAGCGTACCAATAGTATAATTTGCAGCAGTCATAATTTGTTTATAAATAATCATGTAAGAAGCATCAGCATATACTGTAACAACAGCTGTTTCCGATTTATATATTTTTTTATTAAAATCTGCCGGAATAACAACTACACCATAAATTTCAGATTTTTTAAACATTTCTTTTGCTTGGTTAAAATCAGGTGTTTTTATTATTACATTTACCTCATCAGATGCATCTAGCATTGAAATTAATTTACGACTTAAATCGCTATCGTTTTCATCTACAACAGCAATAGGTACATCTTTTGCCAACTCATTATTGTAGGCAAGCGAATATATTATTGGATATACAACTACTGCAATTATAAACAATGTTACTACACCTGCATCACGAAATATAGTTTTGTATTCGTTTAACCAAACATCGATAATGTTATTAAAGAAATTATATGTTGTTTTTTTATCTTTCAATTTTTTTTACGATTTACCCCAATATTTTTCTTTTGTTATTAATGCTTTCATTCTTGGTATAAGCAAAAATGGAAGAGCTATAAATATACTAAGTATTAAAAACGATGAAACAGAATAGTATAAATCTAAACCTTTCATAGCCTCGTTAATATATATTTTTAAGTAATGTGTGTACGGAAATATTTGCGAAAAAGCTTGCATATAATTAACCATTGCAATTGCCGGAAATGTTAATCCTGCAAAAGAAAAAGCCAACGATGCGTATGCAGCCCCCAAGCTTAATGCTAAGCGTACATTTGGCAAAACAGTAATTAACACTACTCCCATCGCCATATATGCATAAACAAAAAATACAGTTGCTATAAAAATTATAAAAATATTTCCATTTTGTGGAGCTCCAACAATTTTAAATAAAATTGTATTCATAAAAAATGCTTCAATAATAAAAACTATTGAATAAGGAAGTAGCTTTCCGGTAAGTGCAACAATTACGCTGTTGCTCGATATTTTGTACCACTGGTTTGCTGTATGATATTTAAGTTCGCTACCAATAACGTAAATTGTTGTTGACAAAATAAACATTAGTAACATAACCGGCAGCAAACCTGTTACAAGATAATATGAGTAATTAATATAAGGATTATAAAGGGCGTGCGATTCAATACGTATTGGCTGTATATTATTAAATGCTTGTGCAAGCATTTCTTTGTCTTTTGACATACGCTTTTGCATGTTAATACCTGCCGACATTGTTTTAATTGTTTTTATTATTGATACGCTAACACCGCTTCCTGCACTTAAATTCATATTTGAAAAAAACAATACTATTTTTTTGGGATTACCCGAATATACTGCATTTTCTAATCCTTTAGGTATTTTTAACACCCCTACAACATCGCCTTTTTCAATTAAATGTTTACCTTCTTGTAATGATGTTACTTGTTTTGTAAACTCCACCTCCGGAGTGGCTTCTATCCAAGAAATAATTTGTCGTGAGAGTGATGAATTATCAGCATCGTAAATTGCAACAGGGTAGCCATCGGCTTTACCTTGACTAAACATTGTGGTAAAAAGCAAAAATGTAAATAACGGAAGTATAAATAATAACCAAAGGTAAATTGTCTCTGATTTTATTCGTTTAAGCTCACGATATATTACTGCTTTTAAGCCTGTTGTCATTTTTTATAGCTTAATTATTCTTGCTTACTCCAGTTAATAAGGGCTGTCATTCCCGGGCGTAAATCTTTAACTTTTTCAATAGGTTTTGCTTTTACCTCAAAAGTTTTCATATCGAAATCGCCGGTAGTTTTTGTAGCTTTCCAAGTAGCAAAATCGCCTAAAGGATTAATATAATTTACCTTAACTTTTATTTCTTTGTTACTTAATGCAGGAATAAAAACAGTGAGTTCTTTATCCATTTTTATTTTGGTAAGATAATCCTCTCTAATATTAAATGTAAACCACACATCGTTTAAATCAACAATTGTAACTACAGGAAAGCCGGTATTTATAAGTTCGCCTTCTTGCGAAATAATACTTGCAACTTCGCCATCTATAGGCGATTTAAGGTTTGCTTCGCTTAAATATGAATCTAATTCTTGGATAACACCTGATGCTTGGTCAACAAGAGCATCAGCTCCCATTTTATCTTCGTATCTTGCTCCGTTGCGTGCCATATCGTATTGCGATTTCGCGGCACGTTGGGTTGCTTTTGCTGCTTTGTATTGTGCTGTTACTTCGTCGAGTTTTTGAGCAGGAACAACACCTTCGTCATATAGTTTTTTTACACGTTTATAAGTTTTTTCATATACCTCAACACCAGCTTTCGATTTTTCCCACATATCTTTAGCACCTCTTATTTGCTCTTCTCTTGCTCCGTTTGTTGCTTTAATGCTTTGCGATTCAGCTGCATTTCGTGCCGATTGAGCTTGAACAAGCTTTGCATCTAATTCAGGTGTTCCTATTTGTATTAATGTATCTCCTTTTTTTACTTTTTGCCCCGGCGAAACAATTATTTTATCAATTCTGCCAGGTATTTTACTTGCGACTTTTATATTTTTTGCTTCAACTTCGCCTTGTAAAATAACATCAGGCGGATTAGCCATTAACCAACCTGCAATTATAACTATCGACAATACTATTAGTGCCGCAATTCCAATTATAATATTTTTCGATTTCATATTTTGTTTCTTTAAAGTGAGTTATAGTTTAATTTTACTCAAAATCTTCTTTTTCTCTGTCTGCACGTTTGCTATACTCTAAAAATAAATCTGATTTACCTGAAAATTCTAATAATTTAGCTAAAGTGTAAACATAATCGTTCATTATTTTTAATCTTCCAACTTTTACTTTGTTTAGGGTTATTTCTGCATCAACCAAATCTTTTGAAGTAGCAAAGCCTTCGGCAAAAGCTTTTTGTTGTACTCGCAAATATTCTTTTGCAAAATTATATGTTGTTGTCATAGTTTTAAGTTGCTCAACATAGGATTGCATTTCGTTATAAAGTTTATTAATGTATGTTGATATATCTGCCATTGCTTTACTTTGTATATAGTTAACTCTATCAATAGTAGCTTTGGCTGCTTGGGCTTTATATGTTCTTGCAGCACCATCAAAAATAGTCCATCTTAAATTTACACCAATAAACCATTCGGGTATTAAATGTGTTAATTGATATTGAGCCAGCTCTTTATTTCCAACAATAGCAATAGCAGGTAAATAATCGGCTCTTTTAATATTATAGTTTTGCTTTGCTAGTATTTTTTTCGATTCAACTTGTTTTAATAACGGATTATTTTCTCGAGCAGCTTGTTGAAAATACTCTACACTTTCAATATTTTTAACTAAAAACAGCTCGGAAACAACATCAACATCTGATGAGTCGGCTAATGTATTTTTTAAAGCGTCATTTACTGTATTTGCCTTATTTATAGCACTCTGTAAATCAGCCTTTGCTTGTGATACCGATATGTTTGCATATAATAACTGAGCTTTAGAAATCATACCATTTTCTTCTAATTTTTCGGCATTATGCTTATGTAGAAGCATTGCATTATAAACATTTCGATATAACTCAACTGCTTTTTTTGCTAATCTGTATCCGTAATAACGCTGAACTAATTCGGTATTTAATTCGTTTTGCGTTTGAACTATTTTATATTGTGCTTCGTTAATATTTGCATCCATAGCTCGGTTTGCTGCACGAATTTTACCTCCGTTAAATATTGGCCAAATAAAATTAATATTAGCTGCGGCAAACTCCTCTTGTTGAAGAACTAAACTACTTGGCAACATTTTATTTGCAGGTATATTTGCAGCATTTCGATATGCATCGGCAAAGCCACTAATATCTAAACCAACATCTTGGTCAAGTTTCATATACGATGCTGAAAATGATATTCTTGGCAAATATAATCCTCTTGTAGTTTTACGTTTATATTCATTCGATTTTTTTTCTGCTTCTGCACTTTTAAGTGCAAAATTATTATTATTCATTTGCGTTAAGGCTTGCTCAAATGTTAATTCCTTAACATTTGATTGAGACATTAATTTTAAACTAAATAATAATAATAATATAAGTATGTTTATTGTTTTCATTTTTATAAATTAAATATTGTATGCAATACCAAGTCTAATACCTATATAAGTTAACTTTTGCTCACCATAAGTGATATTATAACCACTTTTAAGCAACACTGACATATCTTTTGCAAACATATATGAAAGCCCAATATTTGGATAAATTCCAAACTCGTTATAATATTCTTTTCTAGTATCAGAGGTGTATTCTCCTATTTGTTTTTGCTTTTGTTCCATAAAATTACCGCCAAAAGCAAAACTTAAAATTACATTAAATTTCTTTTTATGAAAAAACGTATAATTTGCCGATAACATTAATGGGAAAGTATAATAGTTTATTTCGTAATCGTAATCAAATATTGTTGTATTTGTATTTTTAAACTCTTCTTCAAATGAGTTTTTTGCTCTAAAAGAATTAAATCCAAAAAGTATTCCTCCACTAAGCCCGGTTTCTTTATAAAAATAATAAATTTCTGATATTACACCTATTCCGTTTTGGTAATTTTTAGAAAAATCTGTCGATTGTGGTAAACTATAATTTGCTGTAATATCCATTTTAAATTGTGAAAATGAATTTGTTATGCTTAAAACAAAAACTGTTGTTATTATAAATATCTTATACATAAATTTGATAGTAATAATTTATGCAAAAATACATTATTATATTTTATTATTTAGAATTATTTTAAGAAAAAGGCAACACTTATACCAAGATAGTTGCCAACAATATAACCTAAAATACCGATACTTATTCCCGGTATTAATAATGCTTTATTTTTAGTATAACCTATAATTAGTGGCACAAAAGCAGGCGAGCAAATTAATGAAACAGCTACAATTATAACAAAATCGAGTGGTATTTTAAATATTTTAGAAAGTAATAAATGTAAAAGAAATGTTGATAATAACACAGTAGCAACATAAGCTAAAACCCATAAACTATCAAGATTTAACGTCGTTATATCCATCATTGATGAAACTCCGAAACTAAAAATAATTATAAATATATTACCTAAATTAAATGCAGATTCTTTGTTGTACGATTTTATAATAAAGGGAGTTATTATTGAAAAAGTTGTGATAAAAATAATAATTGCAACAGTTAAATTATTAGGAAACACAAAACTACTTATTGCATACGAAACTGCTACTATCACTAAAGTAATTACAAATAAAAGTAAATAATTATATTTTGACTTTTCAAGTATCTTATCTTTACCCTTATGTATTTCTGATTTTATGATATTATTTCTGTTTAATATTTTCATTAATAATATTGCAAATAATAAAAATACAGCTGTAATTATCATATCTGATATTGTTAGCGTTAAAAATGTGTTAGTATCTAAAACTAATGCTGTTTGTATTGCCACCATATTTGGAGTACCACCGGTATATAAACCAAAAAGAATACCTGATATTTTCCAAAGCTCATTAATTTTATCCTGAAAAAGATAATAACTAAATAAAATAACAATAGTTAATGATATAAACCCCAATAATCCAACAATAATTGATTTACCTAATTGACTAAAAATATCTTTAATATTATTTGAAATGATTAGTAATGGCAATGCTAACAATGCTGAAGCATAAGTAACATTTTCTTTTATTGGTATAGCTAATTCTGTATCGAAATTAATAATAGAAAACATAACTCCTAAAATATAGGCTATTAGAACAGCACCAATATCTCTAATTATTTTAATTTTAGTTTGCGAATATGCTAAAATTAAAGGCACTGAGATTAGTATTAAAAGTAGAAAAAGCTCACTTATCATAAAAAAAATGTAAATTTATTGGCTAAAGTAATATTTTATAATTATTTTCGTTAAATTAATCAAAACTTATTATAAAAAATAAAGCATAAACTAACAACTGATGGAAATAATAAGAAAAAGTATTTTTGTTCCTTGGGATTATACTGATAAAGCCAAACTTGCTTTTGAACACGCCTATAATTTATCAAAAACATTTAATAAAGAAATTGTTCTTGTGAATGTAGTAGATAAAGAAAAATATGTGGCTGATGCTGTGCCGAAATTAAAAGATGAGGCTGATCGTCTTCAAGCAGAGAATAATCTTAATGTTAAATATATTGTTGCTGCCGGTAATTTATTTAAAACTATACCTTCAGTTGCAAAAGAAAAAGATGCCGCATTAATTGTAATGGGAATGCACTCTAGTAAGCGTTCAATGAAAACAGTAATGGGTTCTGAAGTTCCGTTTTACCTTGTGCAAGACAAACCTAAAAGAGACCATATTGTTGATGTAGTTGTACCTATTGATACTAATGATAAAAATAGAGTGCAATTAAATTGGGTTATATATATAGCGAAACATTTTAAATGTAATATTAATATAATAAAACCATTTATTAGCAACGATTCTAAAAACAGAAAAATGAAAGCAAATATGTTTTTTGCAAGAAGAGCATTAGATGGCAAAGATGTAGTTTATGGAATTAGAACATCAAAAAGAGAAGATAAATGGAATCATGCGGTAGCTAAATTTGCAAATGAAATAGATGCCGATTTAATATTTATTATGTCTCATGATTTTAAAAAATTTATGAAACGTATGGAAGGTGAAAACCTTAGAATCCCTATTATATGTATTAACCCTGCAACAGGGTTGACTCTGTTACCAGGTAAATTTGCATAAAATAAAAAAAGCTTGTCTTTCACAGACAAGCTTTTTTTATAATTTGTATTAAACTTTAATTATTAAACTTATAAATTAGACCAACTGCAATAGCCTCTTTAAATTGTGTTTTAGGTCCATAAGTTGGATTTCCATTAGCATCGTTAGGTCCAATAATATCTACATTATCATCGTATATTAAATGAGTTTTAATTGATGCATTAAGAAAGCTATTAACCTTCATTATCAATTCCACTTTCCAATCAACATCAACATTCTGAGGGTCTTCAAGATAGTTTGAGTATAAATCAAGCGTAGTTGAAAAATTAACATTTTTCGTAATTTCATGTTTAAACATAAATTTAAGATATGCACCAAGTTCTAATCTTGTTTTTTCTGCTGCAATTAAATTACCATTTGCATCAATTTCTTCCTTTTGCACGCCAAATGCACCATACTTAGACAAAGTATCATCGTTTACAATAATGTATTTCATTGTTACAGGCGATACGTATAACGACAAATTATCGTTAGGCTTATAATCCATACCAAGACCGGCTAAAATATAAGCAGGTGCCATAAAATCTGATATATATACGTTTTTATCTACATAATTATCGTAATCGTAACCTTTAGCAAATTGTGATTTAAAACTAGCTTGAGCAGTATAATACCAATTCTTTGAAGCTTTATGACCCAACTTTGTGCCTATTTCAAGTAAATCATCTGATTTTTTTAAAACATCAGTACCTTGTTGCATCAAACCATACTCAAGATTCATATAGTTATCCCACGACCATTTATCTTTTTTGTAGTTTGCAAAAAGGTGCAAAAAGGTCATTCCTGCAATAGAGTTTTGACCACCTTGTGCCCAATTTGTAAATCCAACTTGCGATGTATTAAATCCTACATCACCACCTAAACTCCAATTCTTTGTAGAGTCTGTTTGAGAGTTTGCAATAATTGCTGTTATTGCTAAAATTAATGTAATAGAAAGTTTTCTCATTATATATATATATTTATTAAAAGTTATTTTTGAATATGAACATCCATTTGTGGAAATGGAATATTAATACCTTGTGCGTTAAATTGCTTATATACTTCTTCCATTGTATCAAAATGCACATCCCAATAATCGGCGGCATTAACCCATAAACGTGTTGTTATGTTTACTGAACTGTCAGCCATCTCTCCCATTCTAACGAACGGTTCAGGGTCTTTTAATACTCTTTTATCGTTTTCTGCAATAGTCATTATTATCGATTTTGCTTTATCTAAGTCATCACCATAAGCAATACCAAAAACAAAATCTACCCTTCTGGTTTCTTGTGTTGAAAAATTTGTCATTGAGCTTGTTGAAAGCCCTCCGTTAGGAATAATAATGGTTTTATTATCAACTGTTGTAATAATTGTATTAAAAATTTGTATTTCGGCAACAACGCCCATATAACCTTGCGCTTCAATAAAATCGCCTGCTTTAAATGGTTTAAAAATTAATATCATTACTCCACCTGCAAAATTTTGTAGTGTTCCTGATAAAGCCATACCAATGGCTAAACCCGCAGCACCGAGTATTGCAATAAACGATGTCATTTCAATACCAACCATACCCATAACACTAATGACCAACAGTGCTTTAAAAATGGTTCCTATTAAAGATGTTAAAAAAGGACGGAGAGAAGGATCAACTTTTCTTTTCTCCATTAGTTTTGAAATTGATTTTGTAACTTTTTTAACTATCCATAAACCTATAACTAATACTACTATTGCACCAATAACTTTTGGTCCAAAATCTACAGCAAAATCTATTGCTTTGTCATATAAATGACTAAAATTACTTACATCCATTGTATTATGTTTTTTAAATTTTATGCAAATTTAATCTAAATAACAATAATTAAAAATATTTATCTATATATTCCATTAATTAAGTATCTGATTACATTAATTAATGTTTGTTGTAGATTAATAAGCTGTAAATTAATGTAAAATAGATTAATTATAAATGCGAAACTTCAGTTATATAAATATTCTTTGTTTCTTAGGGGCTTTTTTTATAATTTTAAACTTTGGCTCTTCTTTAAGGTTAAAAAAGTATTTATTTAATTTGTCAGCTAAATATATTGCACGTGTAATGTTTTTATGCTTTATCCAAAGTTTATAACCATTTACAATGCCGTTAATTGTATTGTCAGTTGGTATATCAGGATTTCGTTTTACGGTAAATTTTTTACGAATATTTGCATTTACTTTTTTTCTTTCAAAAGTTGCAATATATTTTCGCATTTTACCATCTTTAATTTCAAATGGAGCTACAGGAGCTTTTATTTTACGCCTACCATTTCCCCAATTTTCTCCTGTTTTTATTCGGTTTATTTGCATTTCTGAAACACCAAAATCTTTGCTGATTTGCCTTAATTTTACACCTTGTTTTATTAGTGCCTTTATTTGTTTAACATCTTCGTTTGTTAATTTACTCCAATTATGTTGTTTTGTTGTTATATATAAATTTGTGTAATGTAATTTTTTTTATTTTCGTCTTTATAACCAACAGAATTTTTTTTATGATTAAAATTCTCATCAATAAAAGCAACTACCATTAAGTTAGATACTACCAAATTACGTAAACGTCCATTATTGTCTGTAATGCTTACTAACGCTTGACGTAATTTACCATTATGCTCTCTAAAATGAATTTTATTCTCTGAAATATATGATTGTTCTTCTAATCTTTTTTGTTCTTTTGTGTTGCCGGGCTTAGGCTGAGTTCGGTATATTCTACCCGATTCGCTAATATGATATCGCTCAAAACCTTTGATTTGTTTGCACAGTTCTTTGTTAATAATCTCTACTGACATTACTGTTATTATTTCGTTAGATTTTTTACAAATATATAATTTTATTTAAATTATATATTGTTTTTTTTATGAAATGTATAGATGGTAATGTAAACATATATTATTGATAAGCTAAAGTATGTGCTTTTAAGTGTAGAAATTGCAAACCGTTTGCTGTACTCATATACAGTAGCTTGTATCGAGACCTTGTCTAAGAAAAAGAAAAACCTAAGAATAATGCTGGTTATGGCACAAAATATTACTTTTGTATTAATTGTAGTAAAAAACAAGTTTTAATCGTTATATGTATTAAATATTTAAAGAAATGAAAAAAATAATTTTACCAATATTGGCAATGGCACTTTTATTTGGGTGTAACACAGTCAAAAAACCTCAAGAAAAAATGTCGATAAATTATCCTGATGCAAAAAAAGTTGATACAGTTGATGTATATTTTGGTTATAAAGTAGCAGACCCATATCGTTGGTTAGAAGATGATAATTCTGAAGAAACTAAAGCTTGGGTGAAAGCAGAAAATGAGGTAACTCAAAAATATTTATCACAAATACCTTTTGTTGATAAAGTAAAAGAACGCTTACGCAAACTTATGGATTATCCAAAACGCAGTGCTCCTTTTTATGATGGAGGAAAATATTTTTATTATAAAAACGACGGTTTGCAAAACCAAAGTATTTTAATGGTTCAAGACAGTATTGAAACGCAAGCAAGAATGCTTTTAGACCCAAATAAACTTTCTAATGATGGTACTATTGCCCTTGCAAATATTGCAGTTTCAAACGATGGTAAATACTTAGTGTATTCTGTATCGAAAAGTGGCTCCGACTGGAACGAAATTTATGTGCGAGATATTGAAACTGCAAAAGATATTAATGAGCATATCGAATGGGTTAAGTTTTCTGGTATTTCGTGGTATAATAACGGTTTTTATTATAGTGGTTACGATGCGCCAAAACAAGGAGAGGAGCTAACCGGAGCAAATAAATTTCATAAATTATATTATCATAAACTTGGAACACCACAAACCGATGATGTAATTGTTATGGAAAACAAGCAAGACCCATCGCTTATGTATGTTGGCTCGGTAACAGATGACAATAGATTTTTGGTAGTAAGCGAAGAAAAACTTGGCACACGAGGCAACAGAGTTTTAGTGAAAGATTTAACAAAAGAAAACTCGGAATTTATATACTTAAATGAAGGATATAAAAATCGTGTTTCGTTAAACCAAAATATTGGCGATGATTTATATATATTTACAAATGATGGTGCATCTAATAACAAACTTATAAAAATAAACATTAATAGTTTAGAAAGCGTAACCGAAATAATACCTGAAAAAAAAGAAGTTTTAGATGGTGTTTCATTTATAAATGGTAAAATTTTTGCCAATTATATGAAAGATGCTCATAACAAATTAGAGGCTTATGATTATACTGGTAAATACCTTTACGACATAAAATTACCGGCAGTTGGTACTGTTAGCACTCCTAGTGGTAAAATAGACCAAAATATTGTTTTTTATACATTTACATCGTTCACATACCCATCTACAATATATAAATATAATGTTTCAGAGAATAAATCGGAAGTTTATTATAAATCGAAAATAGATTTTAATACTGATGAATATGTTACAAAGCAAGTGTTTTACCCAAGTAAAGATGGCACAAAAATACCTATGTTTATTGTTCATAAAAAAGGGATTAAATTAGATGGAAACAATCCTACTTTACTATATGGTTATGGTGGTTTTAATATTAGTTTAACTCCAAGTTTTAGTGTAACTCGTTTAATTTTATTAGAAAATGGCGGTATTTTTGCAATGGCTAACCTACGCGGAGGTGGTGAATATGGCGAAGAATGGCATCAGTCAGGCACAAAATTAAATAAGCAAAATGTTTTTGATGATTTTATAGCGGCTGGCGAATATTTAATAGAACAAGGTTATACCTCATCAGAAAAACTTGCTATTCAAGGTGGTTCAAATGGAGGTTTATTGGTAGGTGCTGTTACTAATCAACGCCCTGATTTAATGCGTGTAGCATTACCGGCTGTAGGAGTTATGGATATGTTGCGTTTTCATAAGTTTACAATTGGCTCAGCTTGGGTTTCAGATTACGGTTCAAGCGAAGAAAATGAAGAAGAGTTTAAATATTTGCTCGCATATTCACCTTTGCATAATGTTAAGGATAGTATTGACTATCCGGCAATTATGGTAATGACAGCTGATCACGATGATAGAGTTGTTCCTGCACATTCATTTAAATATGCTGCTACTTTGCAAGCTAAGTATAAAGGTGATAATCCTGTATTAATCCGTATTGAAAGTAAAGCCGGACACGGTGCGGGTAAACCTACCGAAAAAATTATTGAAGAATATGCTGATATTTATTCTTTCATGTTCTACAATATGGGATTAGAGCTTTATTCTGATAAAAAATAGTTAAACACTTTTAAAATATAGGGTTGTTTTGTAAGTAATGCTTGTTATTATTGTAGATTGTAACAATCTATTTTGTATTAAATTTATCTGATAAAGTTAAGTAGATTAATAATGATAAACGTGTGATATGAGTGAGCTTATATGATGTAGTACTTAGCAAAGTGAAGTATTATTTTATATAAGGTTAAATATATACAGTGTTAAAATAATTATATGAATTTTCGATTAAAGATATTTAAAAAGGTAGCAGAAAGGTTAAGTTTTACAAAAGCAGCTAAAGAGTTATTTATAACGCAACCTGCTGTAACAAAGCATATAAAAATACTTGAAGAGGAGTTTAATATAAAGCTTTTTATCCGAAAAGGAAACAAGATAGAGTTAACAGAGGCTGGTAATATTTTATTGAAATATGCAAACAATATTGAAAATACTTACAATCAATTAAATTTTGAATTGAATATTTTAACTCAAAAACAAAAAGGAAAGATTAAAATTGGTGCGAGTACAACAATTACACAATATGTATTGCCTAAATTGATGGCTAATTTTAAGTCTAAATTTAAAGATTTATCGGTAAGTGTAATAAATGGAAACACCGAACAAATAGAAAAAGCGTTGAATAATAACGAAATAAATTTAGGGATTATTGAGGGACGTTCTAAACGTAGCGAATTTAGTTACACTGAATTTCTGAAAGATGAAATTGTTTTGGTTGCCAAAAGCTCAAATAAAATTTCTAAAAAACCGGAGCTTAGTTTATCGGAACTACAAAAGTTACCAATAGTTATACGCGAAGAAGGTTCGGGAACACTAGAAGTAATCTCGTATTATTTAAAACAAAAGAATATAAATTTAACCGATTTGTTTATTGAAATGCAATTTGGGAGTACCGAAGGTATCAAAAATTATATACTAAACTCTGATAGATTTGCATTTTTATCTATTCAAAGTGTAATTAATGAATTAAAGCGAAACGAATTAAGCATTATTGATATTGCTGATTTTGAAATTAAAAGAAATTTCAACTTTATTGTACCTATAGGACAACAAAATAAAATTTCAGATTTATTTATCAAATTCACTAGTCATTATAACTTTTAGTTATTCAGTATATCTTTTTATGATTAGTTTCATACTATAGTTTCCCGTTATTTTGCATTAAATAATTATAAATATAAAATTTGCAAAAATGGGAACAATACTTATGATTTTTTTGTTTGGTAGTGCATTTGGCTTAATAATTCAATATGCAAGTTTAAACAAGTATAATGTAATTAGTGCTCAATCTGAATTGAAAAATAATACTGTTTTAAAAACAATATTATTAACTATTGGTATAGGTGCAATATTACTTAGTGTTATAATTGGTTTTAACTTGGCTAGTTTTCACGTAAAACCTTTTGTATTAGGTGGAGTTGTTTTTGGCGGATTAATATTTGGTAGCGGAATGGCAATATTAGGATATTGTCCGGGCACACTTGCTATTTCTGTGGGAGAAGGCTCTTTAGATGCTCTAGTTGGAATTATTGGAGGTTTGTTTGGGGGCTTATTTTTTACCATTTTACTACCTAATATACAATGGCTTATTGGGTTAAATTTGGGTAAAATATCATTATTTTCTGCAATAGGAGACTATCATATAATATATTACACTACAGTTTCTGCTATTAGTATTATATTAATATATTTTTCTTTTTTAATAAATAAAAAAGAAAAAAATACTAATAAAAAATGGATTGTTTCAGGAGTTCTTTTAGCATTTTTAAATAGTATAGTTTTTTTATCGGCAACAACAAACCGTCCTATTGGTGCGTCAACAAGTTTTCCTTATATAGCTGATATATTATCAACAACAACAAATAATACTTATTTTTCAAAAATTTCAACACCAGGCAATTGGGAAATGATATTTTTGTTTGGGGCCATGATTGCAGCCTTTATTGTATCTGTTATTAAAAAAGAATTTAAATTTCGTTTAATTTATTCTAATTGGGAAAAACAAAAGGGTAGTTCAAAAATTAAAAGAATAATATGGGCTTTTGTTGGTGGTTTTATATTAATTTTTGGAGCTAGAATGGCTGGCGGTTGTACAAGTGGGCACATAATTTCTGGTGGTATGCAACTGGCTTTAAGTAGTTTTGTATTTGCCATATTTATGTTTGTTGGGTTAGTTATTACAGGTAAATTATTTTTTAGTAAATAATATTAAAAGATAGGTGAAATTTCTACTAGGGATATTGTTAACTGTATTAATTGCAATTATAGCTATTGGCTTATCTATATATATTCCAATGGGTGCAGTAACATTAGGAATTGTTTTTGGTATTATAATTGGAAATACTTTTACGATAGGTGATTATTTTTCAAGTGGAATAAAGTTTAGCGGAAAAAATATTTTATCACTTGCAATTATTTTAATGGGGGTTAATCTAAATTTTGGAGTTATTCAGGAGTTAGGAATCAGGTCATTAGTAATGATTGTACTATCAATTACATTTACAATTTTTACAGCAATATTTTTATCAAAGATATTTAAATTAAATTCAAACTTAGGTTTACTTCTTGGAATTGGAAACGGAATTTGTGGTAGTTCTGCAATTGCTGCCACAGAGCAAATTATAGGTGCTAAAGAAGATGAGCTTGGATTATCGGTAGCTATTGTAAATTTTTTAGGAACAATAGGGATTTTTTTACTTCCTTTTATTTCCAAAATATTATTTAATTTTCCTGATATCCATTCAGCATTTTTAATAGGCGATACATTACAGGCTGTAGGGCAGGTTATTGCATCTGGTTTTTCTATTAACAGTGCAGTTGGTAACACTGCGACTATAATAAAAATGATGCGTATTTTAATGTTAACACCTGTTGTACTTAGTTTAATTGTTATATTTTATAAAAAAAGAAAAAATACAAAAACTAAATCTTTTCAGAAAAAATCTTTTCCTTTTTTTGTTATTGGTTTTATTTTAATGTCATTAATTCCGAGCTTTAATTTATTACCCGAAAATTTAATACATATTGTAGGAAAAACCAGCCATTTCTTTTTAGTAATTGCGATGGTAGGTATTGGATTGAAAGTCAATTTTTCGAGTATATTAAAAAATGGCTCAAAGGCTTTACTCGTTGGTAGTTTAGTGTTTATATTTCAAATAATATTTGCCATTTCGTTAATTAAAATATTTTTATAGCGTTAACTATATAAAAATAAACTGAAACACATTGGTATTGTTTTAATTATATTTATTATGGTGTTGTTTTATTACAAAACTATCTCTCTATAGCATACATTGCCATTCTTAACTCTCCGTAAGTGTATTTATCGTTAAGTTTAGCTTTAAGGTCAGTTAAATTATCAAATTTAGTTTGTTTTATTTCGTAAATTAAATTATTGGCTTGTTTTACTCCAATAATATCGCTTAAATTTAATTTACCTTCTTTAATATAATGAGCTAAATGGCTTTGGATTGTACCTTCAACAAGTTCACGTTTTTTTGCAATTTCTGATATTGAAAGGCCATCTTTAAGCATATTATAACTTATTTCCTTGGTGTTTTCACTAGGCTTTTTCTTAGGCTCGTCAATATTATCTTGAGGTTCTATATTATTTTCTTGGCAATATTCTTTCACAATTTCAGTAATTTCAAACCCATATTTCTGAACTCTAATTTTACCCATTCCTTTAACTTTTCGTAATTGTTTTTCGGTTACGGGCAATGCTTCACAAATGCCGTATAAAGTTTCTTGAGTAAAAATCTGAAAATGGTCAATTCCTAATTGCTCAGCAAATCGGTGGCGAAGCTGACGTAAAGCACTAAATAATTTGGGGTTAGAGCCTTTGTCTGAATAATCGCGTTTTGTTTTAGTGCCTTTAGTTTTAATTAATGCAGCTTCTGCTCTAAGTTTTAAATATTTATCGGTTGAAAATCCACAATCTTTTAGTCCGTTAAAACATAATAATTTACCTTCAATAAATTCATTAATTCGTTTTAATTGTTCTTTAATTTCTTTGTTAATCTCCTTATTATCGGTTGAGTATGTAAGTTTTTCTAATTGCGTTACAATATGCTCATTTGTTTGTTCAAGAAAATAATTTACAGCTTTATTTATTCTTTGTTGTATTTCTGTATCTTTTTCAGGATTTGCGATATTTGCGCTCATTTTTGCTAGTTGATTTTTAAATCCATCAGCAATTCTAACAAGATTTGTAAGTCCATTATCTTTAATAATTTTTAATGGTGCCGAAATATTTCCTTTTATACTATGTCCGGCATTATATACAGCTTTTACACAACGGTTAACCGGATAAAATAGCTGACGGTAATTAAAAAGTTCATCAATTAAATTTAACTGATAATTCTTTTTTGAAATGTCTAAATCTATATTTGTTGGAGGGTTGTCTTCAACGTTTTTTGTAAATGATATTACTTTTGTGTCTTGTATTATACTGTGCTTGTCAATAGGGCGTTTTAGTACAATTCCCTCAAGTGTTTTGCAACGGCTTAGCGCTACGTATGTTTGTCCGTGAGCAAACGACGATGTTACATCAATAATTGCTTTGTCGAAAGTTAAACCTTGACTTTTATGTATAGTAATTGCCCAAGCCAAACGTAATGGTATTTGCGAAAAAGTTCCTTTTACTTTTTCTTCAATTTCTTTGGTAGTATTATTTAGAGTAAAATTTATATTTTCCCATTTCTCAGGTTCTGTAATTATTTCAGAAGTATCGTTAGGGCATTTTACAACTACTTTTTCGCCATCAAACCTAACAATTTTCCCAATTTTCCCATTGTAATATCGTTTTTCGAACGAGCTATCGTTTTTAATAAACATAACTTGTGCTCCAACTTTTAACTCTAAGCTAAAATGTGTTGGATAAGTGTGTTCTGGAAAATCACCGTCAATGCTTGCAATAGCTTTTTGAGAGGCTCCTTTTAGTTTACTTAATTTGGTATTGTTAATGTTGTCAGCCTGATTGTTGTGAGTTGTTAGGGTAATATATCCTTCATCATCTGTTGGGTCAAAATTTTCGATATATCGTTTGTTTAATTCATTTAAAGATGAATCGGTTAATCTATTATTTCTTATTTCGTTAAGTATATTAATAAATGCCTCATTTTTTTGACGATAAATATGTTTAAGTTCAATTCCGATAGGGTTTGATTGTTGAAAAGCCCTGCTACTAAAAAAATATGCTGTTTTATAATATGCTTGTAATAATTGCCATTCGTTTGGCTTTACAACAGGCGAAAGTTGTTGTAAATCGCCAATCATAAGCACTTGCACTCCTCCAAAAACTTTATCTCTATTTTTGTACCGTCTTAATACTTGGTCAATTCCATCGAGTAAATCGGCTCTAACCATACTTATTTCATCAATAATAAGAAGGTCTAACGAACGTATTATATCAATTTTTTTGCGATTAAATTTTTTGTCACTTGGTTTGTTATTTTCGTTTATGCCTGCACCTTCGGGTAAAATAGGACCAAAAGCCATTTGAAAAAACGAGTGAATTGTAACTCCTTTTGCATTTATAGCAGCCACGCCGGTAGGGGCAACTATTACATTTCGTTTAAACGATTCGGTTCTAATTTTATGTAAAAAAGTTGTTTTACCTGTACCGGCTTTTCCTGTTAAAAAAATATTTCGGTCTGTTTTTTCAACAAAATTCCAAGCTAAGTCTAATTCTTTGTTATCAATCATAATTTATTTTAGAAAATTAGTAATTTCTTTCTGAATTTTTTTCTGAATATTGGGATTGTCTTTTAAATTGGTAACAGCAATAATTTCTTTTAATACTTTAAGTTTTGTAATAAATTCATTAGTATTGATATTTAAACTATCAATTTTTAATAAATAATCAATATTAGGCAGATTTATTAGTTTTATACTATCTTCTGTTTTATTTGATATTAAAGTAATGTTATGAGTGTCGTTAACTGATTGGTATTTTGAAAACAACAAATCATCATTAATTCCTTTTTTTGTCATCAAATAATCATCGGTTTTACTTAAATTTATTTTTAATTCATTATTCAATATCCAGCTAAGTTTATAGTCGTTTAGTTGGCTAGTAATTCCGTAAAGCAGAACACTTTCGTTAGTTTCTGTTATTTTTATTTTTGTTTTAGGCATTAAATATTTTTAGTAAAAATACAAAAAATATTTAATGCTTGATTTATTTATTATAAAATTTATAAAAAAAGGAGGTGAATGTATTTACTGTAAACTAGCGAAGTATCGTTATGGAATAATAATACTTTGGTTTGTCGCCTCGTTTCAGAAAAAGAAAAAAGCATGAATAATCAGGGTTAAACTTTAAATATATCAATAATTCGGCATTAATTTAGGTCAAATTTACAATAATACATACCTTTGAAAAATGACTTTAACAGATATAAAAAATTATATAATTGATTATCTTTTTGATATTTACGATTATAATGAAGCGGAGAGTATAGCCTATATTATTCTTGAAGATGAGCTTAATTTGTCGAAAATTGACTTAATAATAAATGCAAATAATATTGTTAACGAAAAATCTGTTGATAAAATTCAAGAAATACTTGTTCAATTAGAGCAAAATAAACCAATACAGTATATTTTAGGATATGCATATTTTTACGATTTGAAATTTAAGCTTAACAAGCATACACTAATACCACGTCAGGAAACCGAGCTTTTAGTTCATCAAATTATTGAAAAAAATAAAGCAATAAAAGATTTACATATTTTTGATATAGGGACAGGAACAGGTTGTATAGCAATAAGTTTAGCAAAAAATTTAATAGCAAATGTTACCGCTGTTGATTTATCGGAAAAAGCCATTGAAACAGCAAAACAAAATGCCAAAATAAACAATGTGAAAGTAACATTTAATTTATTCGATATATTAAAAAACAAGAATGAAACTTGTGATAAAAAATACGATATAATTGTTAGTAATCCACCTTATGTTACAAATACAGAAAAGAAACAAATGCAAAATAATGTTTTAAATTTTGAGCCTCACTCTGCACTTTTTGTTGATGATAATAATCCGCTTGAATTTTACAAAGCAATTAGCATTTTTGCAAAAAACAACTTGAATATAAACGGTCAGTTATGGTTTGAAATAAATGAGCAGTTTGGGCAAGAAACAAAGTTGTTATTAGAGCAGAATGGGTTTAATAATGTAAAAATAATTAAAGATTTAAACGAAAAAGATAGAATTGTTTGTGGTAAAAAATAAAAATTTAACTTTGCACAGTAAACAAGTTTAAATGATATTAAAAGAGTATAAAAATCATAAGTTATTTCCTGAAATTCTAGAAAATTTACGGCAAAAAGAACAATCAAAATCCTTTTTTAAAGGTTTATTAGGTTCTTCAGCAAGTTTGTTAATAGCCAATTTATGTGAAGAAATTAATTCAAATAAACTAATAATTATTGATGGACACGAAGCAGCAGCATATTTTTATAACGATTTATCAACTGTAATATCTTCAGAAAAACTTTTGTTTTTACCTTCGTCTTATAAGCGAATGGTAAAGGAAGACCAAAAGGACACATCGGCTATGTTAATGCGAACCGATGCACTCAGTAAAATTGCAAACGGACGTAAAAATTATACCATTGTTACTTACGCCGAGGCTTTAAGCGAAAAAGTTGTGTCAAAATCAACCTTAGAAACAAATACTTTGCCTCTAAAAGTAGGTTTGCAAATAGATATTGAGTTTATTGTAGAAACTCTTTACGAGTATAATTTTGAAAAAGTAGATTTTGTTTTCGAGCCGGGTCAGTTTGCCGTACGTGGCGGAATTGTCGATATTTTTTCTTTTTCTAGTGAATTTCCTATTAGACTGGATTTTTTTGGCGATGAAATAGATAGTATTAAAACTTTCGATATCGAAAATCAGTTATCATTAAAAAAACTTACATCAATAGCTATTATTCCTGATTTACAAACAGATGTGTCAAACGAAAAGCATATACCGTTTTATGATTTTATAAAAGACAATACTTTAATTTTTGCTTACGATATTGAATATTTAAAAGGGGCAAACGAAAAATTATATAACGAAACAGAGAAAAATTTTAATATAGAGGAAACAACCATAAATCCTGAAAAATATTTATTAAATAACGCCGAATTTTTAAATGTTTTTGAGAAGTTTACAAGTGTAGAATTTGGTTCACGAAATTATTTTAAAACAAAAATTATATTTGAATTTAATACAAGTTTACAACCTAATTTTAATAAAAACTTTGAACTATTATATGAGAACTTCCTAGAAAATACAAATAATTTATATAGAAATATAGTATTTTCGGAAAATAGCAGACAAATAGAACGATTACGTTCAATTTTCGACGAAAAGCAAGCTATTGTAGAGTTCGAGCTTTTAGAAATAGGTTTACATAATGGTTTTGTTGATAATGACTTACGAATTGCATTTTATACCGATCATCAAATATTTGAACGTTATCATAAATATAAACTTAAAACAAAATTTTCACGTAAAGCATCGTTTTCATTATCAGAATTAAATAGTTTACAAAAAGGAGATTATGTTGTTCATCAAGACCATGGAATTGGTATTTTTGGTGGGTTAATGACCCTACAAAACAACGGGAAACCTCAAGAAGTTATAAAACTAATTTATAAAAACAGCGATGAGCTTTTTGTTAGTATTCATTCGCTTCACCGTATATCTAAATATAAAAGTAAAGAAGGCTCAGAACCAAAAATATATCAACTAGGAAGTGGGGCTTGGGATAAACTTAAAAAGAAAACTAAAAGTAAGGTTAAAGATATTGCAAAAGAGTTAATTGAACTATATGCAAAACGTAGGCATCAAAAAGGATATACATTTTCGCCAGATACATTTATGCAAGATGAGCTAGAAGCATCGTTCTTTTTTGAGGATACACCAGACCAAGAAAAAGCCACTAAAGCATTTAAAGAAGATATGGAAAGCGACACTCCAATGGATAGGCTTGTGTGTGGCGATGTTGGCTTTGGTAAAACCGAAATTGCAATTCGTGCTGCATTTAAAGCTGTTGCCGATAGCAAACAGGTTGCAATTTTAGTGCCAACAACAATTTTGGCTTTCCAGCATTATAATACTTTTAAAGATAGATTGCGTGATTTTCCTGTAAATATAAATTACCTCAGCAGGTTACGTACAGCAAAACAGCAAACCCAAATTAAAAAAGATTTAGCCGATGGTAAAATTGATATAATAATTGGAACTCATAAAATTGTTGGAAAAGATATTCGTTTTAAAGACCTTGGTTTACTTATAATTGATGAGGAGCAAAAATTTGGTGTTGCTGTAAAAGAAAAACTTAGAAATTTTAAACTAAATGTTGATACTCTCACTCTTACAGCTACGCCAATACCTCGAACCCTTCAATTTTCAATGATGGGAGCTCGCGATTTATCGGTAATAAACACTGCACCAACAAACCGTTATCCAATACAAACCGAAGTGCATACTTTTAACGAAGATATAATAAGAGAAGCTATAAATTATGAGATAGATAGAGGAGGTCAGGTGTTCTTTATACACAATAGAGTACAAAATATTTATGAAGTTGAGGCAATGATAAAACGAATTTGCCCGGGAGTAAAAACCGTTGTTGCTCATGGGCAGATGGAAGGTCCGAAACTTGAAAAACTTATGCTTGATTTTATTGATGGCGATTTTGGGGTGCTTATTGCCACAACAATTATTGAAAGTGGGCTTGATATTCCTAATGCAAATACTATAATTATAAATAATGCTCAAAATTTTGGTTTGAGTACTCTGCATCAATTGCGTGGTAGGGTTGGGCGTACTAACAAAAAGGCATTTGCTTACTTTTTAGCACCGCCACCTATATCGCTTTCGGGTGAGGCTCGTAGGCGATTAAAAGCAATTCAAGATTTCTCTGAACTTGGCTCAGGTTTTAATATTGCACTGCAAGATTTAGATATTCGTGGAGCCGGAAATTTGCTTGGAGGCGAACAATCCGGTTTTATTGCCGATATTGGTTTCGATACATATCATAAAATATTAAATGAAGCAATTCAAGAAATAAAAGAGCAAGAATATAAAGAACTTTTAAGCTCTGATAACGATGATGATGGAAAGCAAATTGATGAAAATTTCAAATTTGTAACAAATTGTCAAATCGATACTGATTTAGAAATATTATTTCCTCACGAATATATTGAAAGTATTTCGGAACGAATTAAACTTTATCGAGAGTTAGATAATTTACAAAACGAAGACGAAATATCAGCTTTTGAGAAACTACTTATTGATCGTTTTGGCGAAATACCGAAGCAAACTGTTGAACTTATAGATGTTGTACGTTTGCGTTGGAAAGCTATGAGTATTGCAATTGAAAAAATAATTATTAAAAACGGTAAAATGATTTGCTATTTTGTTTCCGACCAAGAGTCACCATTTTATCAATCACAAAAGTTTGTTAATATTATTAATCAAATGCACTTACTTCAAAAAGTAGCATCAATGAAAGAGAAAAATGGAAAAAATATTCTTGCTTTCGATAATGTTAAAAATATTTCTAAAGCTAATGATTTGTTGAGTAAATTGATTTGTTAACCTGAGATTTTTTTAATATGTTTTAAATAATAGTAATTTATTGTATTTTGAATCAATTAAGCAACATTTTTATTTATATAACGTAAATTTTACACAAATAATAAAAACATGAAATTACTAAGCTTAGTATTAATATTTATTGTTTTTTCAATAAATGCGCAAGATTTTGATATTTACCCGAAAAATCAAGATGATTATGTTAAAATGCCTTATGTTCATGAGAGTATGAGGTTAAACGAATTTCAATTACTATCGAGAAATGCAAGAATGATGGATATGGCTTATGCTGTAATAGTACCTGGTTATATGCATTTTAAGGCAAAAGAAAAACGTACAGGTTATATTCTACTTGGTTTTAGAATAGCCGGTTATATTGGCTTAGGTTCAGTTTATTATAGTTCTAGAATAGACGATAATAATGTTTTTAATACTACAACAGGAATAGGTGAAACCGATACTCAAACAATAAAAATAACTAACGATTGGGACGTAAAAACAAGCGATTTGGTTTTGGTTTCTTCATTAGCCGTTATTATATCAACTTATCTTTATGATTGGATTCATGGAAAAGCAACGCTTGAAAAAAAACAAGAATATATACGCTATAAATATAGTGTAAAGCTTAAATTAGAAAAAAATAATATAAGTTTTACGAATACAAATTATTCGCCAAGTTTAGGCGTAAGCTTACAATTTTAATAACATGAAAAATTTATATATAATAATATTAGTATTTATCTCAATACGCTTATTTAGCCAGTTTTCTGTATCAACAGAGTTAAAGTATTTAATGATAATAAATAAGCAAGCCGATGTAGAGTTAGTTTATGATAATATATTAAATGCAGAATTAGCATCTGATAGTTTAATTATTTTGGGTAATAATACCGAGCTCTCAGCTCAATTTTTTAATGAATTAGCTACAAGCTATTTTATAACAAAAAAATATAGTTTATCGCTTTTTTCATTATTACGACAGAGATGTTTATTTCCTAATAAAAAAATTGAACAACAACAAAAGGATTTTCTTTTAGAAACTGCTTATCGATGCAATTTAAGCGATTCAGTTTCTCAATTATTGGTAAATAAAAGTAGTTTCAACAATAAAAAAGCAAACTATAGCAGTAAGCTTATTTTACTTTTAGAGCTAAGTACTAAAATTCATAAAAAAGAGCTTAATAATTATATTTACCGTATTGGATTAACTTTAAGGCAACAACAACAAGATATACCTATTTGGTATCAGCACTGGGAATTTTTAACTTTAGTAAATTTAAAAGAAAAGAAAAAAGCTCAGGCATTAAAATATGGAACAAATAGTAAACCAATATATTCTCAAATAACAAATAATAAATTAAAATACAAAGTTTACCGCAAAACAATAAAACACTACATAAAAACAAATTCATTTAGGCAAGCTCATAAAATTTTAGATGAATATAACACGTGCAAATTACCTGTATTTTTAAAGTTTGATTCGTTTGTTAAAGGTTTAAGAATTTGGGTAAGAATATAGTTTTTAAATACAAATATCAAAAAAGGGACTTCTGCTAAATAAAACTAAGCATATCATTAATCAAGATTGTAAAAATATACATGCTTGTATTAGTAAAATAAATTAGAATATTTAGTCTTTGCGAAAATCAATAAATTTGCTGATTTGTTAAGTTTTAATGAAAAGGAAAATAAAAAAGGTTGCTTTTGAAAAACAACCTTTTAAAACCTACTATTTATAAGAAATATTATTTTTTAACAAACTTTTGTATTGATGCTCCAACTTTAACAAAATATATTCCTGTTTGAAATTTCTCTAAACTAATTGTTAAATCGTTTTCGTTAGAAACAGAATTGTAAATTGTTTTGCCTGTAATATCTAACACCTGAACATTCTCATTGCTTACATTTTTAATTGTAATATGTTCGGTTGCGGGGTTAGGGAAAACTGTATAATTATTTTCAGATATGTTTGTAATATTTGTAATACCATGTGCCCAATTATAATAATCGGTACTATCGGTTGAATTTATTCCCCAGCTAACATTAAACGAACCCAAATCGTAATCAGATTGTAAATCGCCTTCAGGAACACCGTCGTAATCGTTGTCAATGTTTGCGCCATTATAAAACGCATAATAAACATACGAACCTGTAGTAAAGAAGTTGCTATTACGAGTTACAGGGAATGTTCTGTCGCCTACACCTTTCCATCTCCAATCAGAATCGGTAAATGTACCGGCAACATAATTTGTTGGGGTTGGGTCGGTTGTAGCAAGTTCGATAGTTGAAACCCTACAGTATTGTGTAGCAGCCGCTTGACCATTAAAAGAAATGCTAATTTTAGTTACATAAGGTGGTACAAATATTTTAAAAAGTGCAGCTTCTGTACTTCCTATATATATTGTGTTTGCACTAGTAACAGGAACATAAGTTATTAAATATTGCTGAGAATAATCGTTCCAAATCATTGCTGCAGGCGATAACACAGAACCATCAGAGCCATCTTGAGGCCCTTCGGGGTAATTAAATGTTTGATTAAATGTAAAACTTGGGATTTCTTGTGCGTTTACAAAAATAAAAGACGCAATTAATAAAAATGTAAAAATTTTTGTTTTCATAGTGATTTATTTTTAATTAATAATTCATTACAAACATACATGCTTGTATTAGTCATATCAAGCAGATTATTGGGCTTTTGCGAAAATGAATAAATTTGCTGATTTGATTAAATCTATTGTATCTTTACAAAATACACAATAAATTACCTTAATTAATATTAAAATGAGTTTTAAAAAAATTGATTTAAAAAATTGGAATAGAAAAGATATATTTGAGTTTTATAAAAATTATGAGCAGCCGTTTTTTAATGTTACTGCTAATATTGATGTTACAAATCTATATAAATATTGTAAAGAAAATAACCATTCATTTTTTATTTACTGTTTATATATCTCAACTAAAGTTGCGAACAGCATAAACGAATTTAAAATAAGAATAGAAAATGGAGAGCCTGTTATTTTTGATAAAATTAATACAGGTTCAACAATATTGAAAGATGATAATACTTTCTTTTTTGTGTATTTAGAGTATTTTAACGATTTTATAGAGTTTCATAATAAAAGTATGAAGCAAATTGAAATTACGAAAAAAGAAAGTGTTATTAAAGGAGGTGCCGGAAGTCAAGGGGTAATATATCATTCTACTGTACCATGGATTAGTTTTACATCGGTACAACATGCTCAAGATTCTAAAAAAGGGCGTACTGTACCAAAAATTGTATTTGGTAAATATTTTAATGATGGTAATAAATTATTAATGCCTTTATCTGTAGAGGTGCATCATGCTCTTGCTGATGGTTATCACGTTGGATTATTTTATAAAAAATATCAGGAGGAAATTGACAAATTGTAAAGTTAAAAAGTATGTTTGCCTGATAGGTATTAACCCGACGGGGATATACCGTTATAATTTATTACGATAAATTTTCGTAATTTAAATATCATAAAAATCATATAAAATCTGCGTCTCTTTATAGATTGAAGTATCAACCCAAACATATAACCATTAACTAAATAAGCGTATTAATTAAATTGGTAAAAACCTAACAGGTTTTAGAAACCTGTTAGGTTTAATACTTTTATAAGTAAGACGAATCTAATTTATTACGATAATTTACCGTCATTTTAATAACTTTATTTTGCCTTGATGCAAAATAACAAAAAAAAGGGTTGCTTTTAAAAAACAACCCTTTAAAACTACCACTTTTATGAGAAAACTTACTCTTTAATAAATTTCTTAACCTGTGCACCTACTTTTATAAAGTAAACCCCATTATTTAGCTCAGAAACATTAATATTTTGTTTAGTTTCGTTTAATAATACGGAAATTACAACTTTTCCTGTAATATCAATAATTTGAATATTAGCGTTTGAATATGTATTTGTAACTTTAACTTGTAAAATATTTTTTGCAGGATTTGGGAAAATAATAAATTCATTATCATTATTAAATACATTTGATATATTACTTGTTAAAGCGAGAGTATCATCTTGATATATTTTAAAATCATCGAAAGCAGAACCCAAATCAGTTGCGGCATCTTGCGATGAAAACTTAAAACGGAATTTTACATTATTTGAGTTGGTCATTATTGCATTAATATTGCTTAATGTACGACGCTTAACTTCAAAGCCTTGAGTTGTAAATGTAAACGAGATATATGGCGAATTATACCAAAATGGGTTTGATGAAGGAACAGCTCCTACGGTACCCCAGTTTGCACCATTATCGATTGAGTATGACAGGTTTAGTTGCTCATTAATAATATCTGTACCATAATTAAATACTGTAATATTAACAGTATCAGAGCTTGCACGCCTAAATCTTTAGCCACAAGTTCTTGAACTAATAGGTCGTCGAAAGCAAAGCGTGCTGTTGAACTACCACTACCGGAACCTGCATTTTGATAACCAAAAGAAAATCTAATTTGGATACTGTCAGCTCCTACAATAAATGATGATAAATCAGCATTAAAACTAGTGCCGTTAGCTGGTTGAATATGCTGTATAGTATCCCAACTAACACCCCCATCTGTTGTGATTAATAAATTACAGAATGTAGTAAACATTGATTCGTAAGAGTAATACATTGATAAATTTAATGTATTTGTTACTGCTGTTACGTCATAAAATGGGGTATATAATTCAACCGAATCACTACCCATTCCAAACACTGGGTAATCTATTTCTTTAACAATATATCCATTGTTTTGTGTTGGAAATGTTTCGTTTTGGTTGTCATAATTCCAAGTGCCGAGCTCTTGCCAATTTGTTGGTAATTGCATATTAGAGAAATCCTCTGATATAGGCAATGTTTGTAATTGCGAAAATCCTAAAATAGAAATAGCAACTAATGTTAATGTTAATAATAATCTTGTCATAGTGATTTAATTTAAAAATTCGATGGCAAGATATACAGTGCATTAAGTCAAATCAATTTACTGATGTGTCAATTTCTAAATTGATAAGGTTTTAACGATTTGATTATCTTTGTTTACAAATGTGAGATAAGTGCAGTTTTAAAGGATATTACTATTAATTGTTTGTCAATTTCTATATCGATATATATACAATTTTATATGTACGCGCGTAGTTTGTAATATTGTGTTTGTAATTAAAAAACACATCATGAAAATTTTATATTTTTTACTTTTTATAAGTGTCGTTAGTTTTTCACAAACAGAGTTACCTAGCTTAAGAGAAGTTCAATCTTGCCAAAATACTCCAATAATTGTAGATTCTGGCTTGAATACTTTAACTTCAACTTATAATTGTGCCGAAGAAATTAAATTAGGGACCGTCAGACAGCAAGATGTATTTCCTTGGTGTAATCCCGGATTTACAGTTAGCGAGCTGAATACTAATTTTTTTCCAAGTCCATCGAGAAGTATTAAAATATATAGAAATGGGGTTTTGTGGGTTGATATACCTTATACACAATCGGGGCAACCAATACCAAATACGGGTGGCTATTTAGATCCAACTGCAATTTACAAATACGAAATTTGTGATAATGCCAATGGCGGTTCGTTTGCATATAGTATTATTGATGTAACAGATGAGTTTGTTTTAGCATCAGGTGATTTTGTCATTCCTACAGGTGGAGGTTGTGCTTCAGTTACTTTTGGGCCTATAGGCGGTACTTATACTTTTTCAGGCGATGGTATCACAAATCTTGGTAATGGAACGGGTGTTTTTAATAGCTCGATAGCAGGTGTAGGAACACATACAATAACATATAGTTTTACTAATTTACGAGGTTGTTCCGGTACAAACACCGCACAAATTACTGTTAACGGGCCAAGCGTTAATGCGGGAGTAGATGTTTCTGCATGTAAAGGAGAGCAAGTTACAATAGGTAACACATCGGTTGTTAATGGTGGCACAGGTAATATTATTTATAATTGGACATCAGCAATTAGTGGCACAACAAATAACTCGCAAATATTTACAACAACAGCCGATACTTCAGAAACATATTATTTAAATATTACCGATGTAAATGGTGCAGGCTGTACTGTTACAGATTCAATAAATGTTACATCTTTCGAAAATCCTACGCTATATTTAACTCCAAATCAGCTAAATTTATGTGCTAACGATTCTGCCGTAATAAAAGCTAGTTGGTTAAATGGCACTGGTGTAATAAATTATGCTGCCCTTTCGGGAGATACAGCTCTGCTGTCTAATATTGTTGCAGATTCTGCTGTTTTTTCTTCAGCCTTACATGGTAATTATCAAATAAATATGCTAGTTTCTGATGATAATAATTGCTCGGCTACTGCTACTACAAATATAACAGTAAACGAGAATCCAAATTTAATTATCAATAATATTGAGAATGTAAAATGTTATGGCGATTCTACTGCAAACATTCAAATTACATCGAATTCAGGCTCTTTACCATATAAATACTTTTTAAATGCAGATAGTAATTTAACAGGTATTTTCTCTAATTTGCCTGCTGATACTTTTAATTTATTAATTATTGACGACAATTTATGTAAATCGGATACTCAAATTATTATAACACAAGCCGACTCATTGTTTGTTAATTACTCAACTGTTTCTGAAATATGTGGAAATTCTAATGCGAGTATAAGCGTGAGTGTTAATGGAGGTACTCCGGATTATTCGTATAATTGGGATAATTTTTCGCAAGATACTGCATATATATTAAATATAAATACGGGAATATATAATTTAACTGTTACCGATAATTATTTATGTAATAAAGAATTGCAAATTATTGTAGATGGTTCGGGCAATTTAACCGCAAATATTGATACTGTTAAAAATATTAGTTGCTTTGGTGATAATAATGCTGAAATTTTAGCAAATATTTCAACATCTACCAATTTTATATCTTATTTATATAAAAATAATATGTTAATAGATTCAATAATTACTACAGCTGATAGTATTGTAAGTTTTAACAACTTAAACGGAGGTAGTTATAGTATAGTTGTTGTTGATACAAATAATTGTATTGATACTATTGAAAATGTAAATATTACTGAGCCAAATGCATTAGAACTATATTATTCGGAGGTTGAAAATACAAGTTGTTTTGGTGGTGTAGATGGAAGTATTAATACGGAAATACAGGGTGGCATTTTGCCATATACTTATTATTGGAATAATGTTTTGGGTGATGAAAATATAAATTATGCAAATGCAGGAACATATATTTTACGTACAAAAGATAAAAATAATTGTGTTAGAATCGATACATTTATTGTAACAGAGCCATTACAATTGCAAGTTTCTGATTCGGTAATTATTGAAAATAATTTAGGAAATATTGTTTTAAATGTAAATGGAGGAACTCCCGGGTATTATTTTGCGTGGTCAAATGGCGAAACATCGGCAAATAATATCAATTTGGTTTCAGGCGAATATTTTGTAACTGTTTCCGATAAAAATAATTGCACTATCGAAAAAGAATATACCATTGAATTGCCATTAATAATACCAAATGTAATAACACCTAACGCCGATGACTATAACGACACCTGGAAAATTCAAAATATAGAGGCTTATGGCGATATTGAAATAACAATATTAAATCGTTGGGGCGATGCCGTATTTTCATATTCAGGAAATTCGTATAGCGATGTATCTAATCAATGGGATGGCAATTATTTAGGTAAAGAATTGCCATTTGGTACATATGTATATATTATTAAATTATCAGATGATGATGTGAGGAGTGGGACTATAACAATAGTGCGTTAACTAATCATATTTTTAATGAGTGTTATACCAACTCAACACCAAAATACGCTATATAAATCATTTCTATTTTTATTTCTTTTTGTTAAAAATTATTCCCATAGCTATTGCTATGCAAAGGATTTTTACCTCAATAAAGAAAAATATATTCTAATTTATTTATAACGTACTTTGATATCAAGTTGGTATTATCAATAGAATTCTGTACTTTTAATTAGTTTCTTACAAGCTCTAATTATTTTTCACTTGTTTTAAATAATACGAAGGAGTAATACCTGTTACTCGCTTAAACGAACGATTAAAAACAGATATTGAATTAAAACCTGCTTTTTCTGATATAGCAGCCAAAGTAAGGTTGTAATAGTCAGGGATAGTCATTAACCTGCGAGCTTCGGCAACACGGTAATCGTTAATAAAGTTACTGAAGTTTTTATTAAAATGTGTGTTTATTTCTTGCGAAACATAAGTTTTGTTAGTACCTAAATCATCAGCAAATTTAAAAATTGTAAGACTTGGGTCTAAATATGCTTTTTTATTCTCTATATGGTCAATAATTTTATCTATTAACCCTGAACTTTCAGTATTAACTTCGGTAGGTTCTTTTGCTTTGGTAATTTGCTGTTTTAATTCAACAAGTTCTTCCTCGGCAGTTACGGCATTCATATTCTGCTTTGCCAAATCTTTGTAAGCTAAATTTATCTTCTTTAATTGAAGTAAAATTAATACAATAAAAATTAATGATAATAATATACCTCCTGATAATAAATATACAAATGTGGTTTTACTTTTAATTTCAACTTCGTTTTTTTGTAATTCAATATCCTTTAACTCAACATTGTATTGTACTTTTAGTTCGTTTAAAAGTTTGTCTTTTTTTATTAAATTTAGTGTGTCGCTTATTTGAGTATATAAATCGTAATATTTTAATGCAACCTCAAAGTTACCCTGATTTCGTTCTATATCGATAAGTAATTTGTAATTATAGAACAATAGTTTTTTAGTGTCAATTTCTTTAGCAATAGATATAGATTGAAGAGCATACAATTTAGCTTTTTCGTATTGTTTTAATTGTAAATAAACATCGGCAAAACGCTCGTATGTTATGGCAATATTATATCTACTTTCTGTTTTCTCAAAAATTTTAATTGCTTTATTGTAAAATAAAATTGATTTGTTGGTATCGTTATTATAAAAATATGATTCAGCTAAATTTGATAATCTTGTACCATAATCAACCGAGTTTGTATCGGTATAATTTAATGCTTTTTTGTAATACAAAATTGATTTGTCAAAATTATGCTGTAGTCTGTAAATCATACCAATATTGTTGTACACTTGTAACATACTCATAGTATCCTTATGTTTTTCTAATATTTTACTTGCCTCATCTTCAGTTACTGGAGGGATAAGTCCATATTTATATAGCTGGAGTAATGGAGAAAGTAACTCAAGTATAGATAGTTTAATTACGGGGATTTACACATTATTGGTTACTGATAGTAATCAATGTATTGCACAAGCAAATATTGAAATATACGAACCTTCACAACTAGGATTAGCATTAACAACAACACAACTTTTATGTTATGGCGATAGTAATGGAATAGCTAACTGTATTGTTACAGGTGGTACGCCACAGTATTCTTATTCATGGAGTAATGGTGAAACTTCTCAAAATATTGAAAACCTCATAGGTGGTTTATATACGGTTACCGTAACCGATGCAAATTATTGCTCGGTTATCGGTACCGTTGAAATAACATCGGTTAATCAACCGTTAGAGTTAAATTATTCAACAATAAACAATCATTGTTTTGGCAATAATACAGGATCAATTTATACTACAATATCAGGCGGAACACCTCCATATCAATATGATTGGGGGCATAATATTCATGATGTAAATTTAATAGAATTACATGCAGGAACTTATTCTTTAACAGTAAGCGATGCAAATAACTGTAAAATACAATCGGTTATTCCGATTACTGAACCTAGTAAATTAACCTGCTCATTACCAAACGATACAAAAGTTTGTAAGAACTCTGATTTTAATATTCAATCATCAACACAAGGTGGTACAGCACCATATCAATTTTATTGGAATACAGGAAATATAACCGATAATATTACTGTAAATATTAATGATAGCAGTTATTATAGTATTACTGTAACCGATGCAAATGCTTGTATTGCAACAGACCAAATAAATATTAAAACTTATAATATGCCAAATTTAATAAGTACTGCAAATTTCGATACTGTTTGCCCTGGAAATCCTGTTTTAATAAGTTCACAAATAAATGGAGGAGCTAAACCGTATACTTACACAATAAATGGTGATATTGCAAACATTTCTCAAACAGTATATCCAAATCAAGTAAATAATTATATTACACAAATAGTTGACGCATGTGGAAATACAGCAAGCGCAAATATTAATATTTATACTTATAACATTCCACAAATTAGTATCAGTTCAGATGTATTGCAGGGTTGTCCTCCATTGGTTGTAAATTTTAATGATGGAAGTGGTATAACAAATGCAAATTACAATTGGACTTTTGGTAATAATGATAACAATTATAATAACTCGAATAATCCAACTCATATTTTTGATGAAAGTGGAATATATAACGTATCGCTTGAAATAACCACAAAAGAAGGATGTAAAATTCAGCAAACTATAAATAATATGATTACTGTTTTTTCTAAGCCGGAAGCAATGTTTGAGGTAAATACTGAAGTAGTAAACTTTATTAAACCATCAGTAGATTTTATAAATTTATCATCAGAAAATTATTATAACTTTTGGTATTTTGGTGATGGTAATATGTCAAACGAAACTAACCCTTATCACAGTTTTTCGCAAATTGGAGAATACAATATTATGCTTATTGTTGAAAGTGAGAATGGCTGTGTAGATAGTGTTAAACATCATATTAAGGTTAAAGATGAATTTACGCTTTATGTACCAACAGCATTTTCGCCAGATGGTGATGGTATTAACGATACTTTTAAAGCTGTAGGTAATGGTATAGATACCGATAATTTTCACATTGCAATTTACGACCGATGGGGCGAAATAATATGGGAAAGCAATGATATAGAAAGAGAATGGAATGCTAGTGCAAAAAATAATAACCAAACAGTACAGAATGGTACTTATAAATGGTTAATTATCTGCAAAGATTTTAATGGTAATGAGCATACTAAATCTGGTAATGTTACTATTATTAGGTAAAATCAAGTTTTATATTTACAACAAATTTTTGGTTCTATATTGAATAGAAAGTGTAATTTAAATTAACAGATTATATTTTTATACTGTATTAACCCGGATTACAAGACTTTAGAAAAAGTAGCAAAAAATATCTAACTAAATTTTAATAAACACCATATTGGTGATATTCAGAATTTTACTAATTTAGTTAGATGGAATTAT
>CAMZKE010000008.1 GCA_947311115.1 uncultured Bacteroidales bacterium
AAACCGCTAGTAAAAGATGATGAATTTTCGGAGAATTATTATAAGGAATTAGTTAAAATGATAAAACCAACAATTTGCCTGACGAGGCAAAACAACTAAATTTAATTATCACTAAAAACCTAAATACAATAAATGCAAAATCAATTTAAACATAAATATACTCTTATAGTTTTATTACTGCTTTTTTTATTTAGTGGTTGTAGTAATATTCCGCCCGAAGTGGAAGATACTTTGAATAAAGCTGGCGAACTAAAAAAGGTAATAGAGCATTACAAGGCTTTAGGAGATGATGAAAAATTAGAAGCTACATACTATCTACTAAAGGATATAAAATATAAGTATGGCAAATATCCACCAGACTATGATTTTTATCTAAGTTTATCAGCTAAAGTAGATTCATTTGATAATATTTGGGACTGTCAAGATCGAATTGATAAATTTATTGAAAAGGAGTTGAATAATTATTACAATAACCGAAATCGTAGGCAAATGCCACAAATAAAATACGATATTGATATTATTACATCCAAATTTCTTATTAGTAATATAGATATGGCTTTTGATGTGTGGAAAACAAAACCATGGAACAAGCACATAAGCTTTGATGAATTTTGTGAATGGATACTTCCTTATAGAGTTAATAACGAGCCGTTACAACCTTGGCGTCTCTATTTTTATAAAAAACTAAATAAGTTGGAAGAATTAGTAACTACACCAAATGATCCTAAAAATATAGGTTTACTAATAAATAATGCAATTGCAAAAGATTTAATTTTTTCACCAAAATTAAAGGTTATGCCAAACTATGGAGGAATTGACTTATCAAATCTTAAAATAGGTGTATGTCGCCATCGATATACTCTAATAACAATGGCAATGAGAAGTATGGGAGTGCCTGTTTCAATTGATTTTACTTACCAATACAATATAAAAAAAGTGGGTAATCATTCGTGGACGGTTCTTTTGGATAGAGACGGCAAGATTAAACCCTTTAATGGTGGAGAAAAAGAAATAAAGTTTTTGGAACCAGCGGCTTGCCCATTGCAAGAGAGTGTTACAACAGTTTTTCGTCAAAAATATGGAATAAACACAAATTCTCTTATTTTTAAATCTATAAAAAATTTGCCAACCAACTTTGCTAATCCTTTTATTAAAGAAGTTACATACCAATATGTTGGAAATTTCAATAAAAATTTTGATGTAAAAATTAATAATTCAGAAAATGGGAACTATGCTTTTTTGTTTACTTATACAAATGGTACAAAAACTCAAATTGTTTCGTATGCTAAAATTAAAAATGGTGTAGCGAAGTTCAAGAATGTTGGTAGCAAAGGTATTTACTTTTATAAAGTACTATCCAATGGAAGAATGAAATTACCTAGCCAGGCTTTTAAGATTAGTAAAAATGGTAAAGTTATTTATATAACTCCAGATACCGTTAACGTAGTAGAAAAAATGGTTCTTTATAGAAAATTTCCTCAAAATGTATATAATACACTTGGTGCACAAATACAAGGCAGTAATGCAGCAAATTTTTTAAACGAAGAAATAATTTACACTATGCCTGAACGAGTAAATGAACTTAAAGATATTTCTGTAAATCCTACTAAAAAATACCGCTATTATCGTTATTTTGCACCATATGGTGCCCCAGATATAAAAATAGCGGCGATTTTTTTATATAGCGGAATAAAAGGGGAAAAGACAGTTAAAGGCAAAATATTTGGTAACATATCGGATAAAAATACGTGTGATGATTCTATTTTTGAAAACGCTTTTGACGGAAATATTCGCACAAATTTTAATGCCCCAAGTGGTTCTTGGGTAGCAATAGATGTGGGTAAGCCAGTAAAAATAGTAAAAATTAAAGTTATGCCAAGAAGTTCTTTCAATATTGTAGAACCTGGACATACTTACGAACTATTTTATTTCAATAGAGGTAAATGGATATCTTTAGGCAAAAAAGTTGCTGATGATTACAACGTTGTATATAATAATACTCCAACTGGGGCACTTTTTTTACTACGTAACCTCACAACCGGAATTGAAGAAAGGCGTTTTTTATATGCAAATAATAAACAAATTTGGCTACCTTTTATAAAAGAAAAATAAGTGGATAATTATCTTAAAAATACAATATTAGCTCTAAAAAGGGATAAAAGTTATAGTCATTTAAGTCTAAATATTTTAGTGATATTTTTGCTGCCATTATTCTATGTTTCCTTTATACAATCAGACCAATTAGTAAATGGTATTTGGACTGGAAAAGAATTTTATTTCTATTTTATTTCTGTAATTGTTTTTTTAGTTGGCTTAATTATGCTCTTTTTTAACAAAAGGGAATTAGAATTTTCTTTTAACATGTTAGATGCTTCGTTGTTAGCATACTATTTTTACAATATTGTTAGGTTAGTATTTACTGAACATATACCACTTTATAATACGAGAATTATACAATTTACATTTTTATTATTGTTCTATTTTATATTCAAAAATTATTTTAAGAAATTAAACTCTAATAACTTTGCACCAGCTTATATTTTAATTATTGCCTTCCTAATTGCTGGTTTTTGGCAAGCATCTATTGGTTTATTCCAATCACATAATTTATTTGGTTATCATTCAGGTTACTTTAAAGTACTTGGAACATTTGGGAATCCAGCACCATATACTGGTTTTATAATATCTGTTTTGCCATTTTCACTTGGCTTGTTTCTATTATTAGATAATAAAAGCATCTTTACAAAAATTCTAAAGTATAGTGGTGGCTTAACTTTTGCTGTTACTATTTTGGTATTGCCAGCAACCAAAACAAGAGGAGGTTGGCTTGCTGCATTGGCAGGTATTTTAACAGTTCTCTTTTATAAATATAACTTATCAGTAAAATTTAACACCATCTTTAATAATAGAATCAAAAAACTATCAGTCAGTTTTTCAATAATTTCAATTATAGTTTTATTATTTATTGGACTTTATCAAATACGCCCTTCATCTGCTTTTGGAAGACTATTAATATGGAAAGTCTCCTTAACTAAAATAATACCCCAAAATCCAATATTTGGAATTGGTTACGACTGTTTTGGTCAAGTTTATAATCTTTATCAAGGCAACTATTTTGCCGAACAAGATAGAGCAGAATTTGAAAAATATGTTGCTGGTAATGTAAAACAAGCTCATAACGAGTATATTGAACAGACTGCTGAACTTGGTCTAATAGGGTTACTATTATTTGTTGGTCTTTTGACTGTTAGTGTTTCAAAAACAACTTACACAAATCAAGAAACTATTAAAAATTCAAAATTCAAAATTCAAAATCATCTTGTCGTTTCCGCAAAAGCCTCAATTATTGCCTTAATGGTTTCAGCTTGTTTTTCATATCCGTTGCAAATATTACCGACTCTATTAAATTTTATTTTTCTTTTAAGCATTATTAGTTCTATTAGTAATTATAAAATACTCCATACGTTAAAAATTAAGAAAGCCTTATTACGGTTTTTATCAGTTACCCTACTTCTGTTACTTCTTTTCTTTTCAATTACTGAAGTAGAGAATTATAATAACCAAAAAAAATGGGCTAGTGCTGTAATGCTCTCACACTATCAAAGTTATGATAAAGCTATAAGTATTTATGAAAATTTGCACTGTAAGTTAAATCATCAAGGTAATTTCCTCGTTAATTATGGTGGTGTTTTATCGTTAAATGGGCAACATAAAGAGGCAATAAAGATACTTAATGAGGCAAAAAGCATTAATAGCGACCCAAATTTATTTATTTCACTTGGTAATAGTTATAAAGAAACTGGTAAAATTAAAAATGCTATTGCTGAATATGAAATTGCATCAAGTATAATTCCACACAAATTTTATCCAAAATATTTACTGGCTAAACTATATAATGAGAATGGTAACATAAAAGAAGCAAAAGCCGTAGCGAGAGAAATAATAGATATGAACGAAAAAATTTCTTCATCTGCTACTTCCCAAATTAAAAAAGAAATGAAAGAGCTATTAAATAACAATTTGCCTGACGAGGCAAAATAACTAAATATAAACTAATTATAAAGGAGGATATTATGTCATTAAAAACTAAAAAAAGGTTTAAAAACCTTGGCAAAGCTATTGGTATTGCATTATTTGCATTACTAATGTTTACCAATATTAAAGTTGCATTGATGGACGATGCAGAGCTGGCAAGTGGTGATATTTCTGTTCTTGGTATTGAAATACAACTTTTTGAGGGTACTTATGCCAGTGAGGGAAGTCAGGATAAGTTGTCTTATGAAAAAAGGAATAATTATTGGTACTATTGTTGTGGTTCTGCAGGACAAAGTACATGTCCTAGTGTTTATCCTGATTGTGATGAGTGACAATAAAGTAGCTCTAATGTGTTGCTTTGTCTACCTTACGTGTTAGATTAAATTCATTTTGCTCCTAAGATGGAGCAAAATGTTATTCAATGAAATCCCATTAAATAATAGGTAAAACCATGAATTCCTTTCTGTTTTTGTTGTTTGTAGTTTTAATATTTTCTTGTAGTGATAGTGGTAATAATCGAGAGACCTTTATTGAGAAAAATTCGTTCCAAGTTGAACACTATAAAGAACTTGTAAAGAATAGTACTAATATTTTTGATTCAGTTTTTTCAGTTATAAACAAAACTAAAATCATTCAAAATGATAATTTCTATATTTCAACAATAAGTAGAGTTTTTGTTACAAAGGATAAGTTTGTAATAGTAGATAATTATGGGAAACAAGTTCTAGTATATTCAAGAAAAGGGTCATTTAGAAATTCTATTGGTAGATTAGGAAAGGGTCCAGGTGAATTTAATAATATTAATAGTATTGATTTGAATATAGATAATGAAATATTAATATTAGATAACAGAAATAGACGGATATCTAAATTTCAAATTAATGGTCAATTTGTGAGCTCCTTTAGAATCAGAAATGGCGGAAAATCAATCTTGGCTGATAATGAAGATGGTTTTTATATATATAGCCCAATTACTGCAATGAAACCATTAAATAAGAATTTAATAGTGCATTATAACAATGAAGGAGAAATCGATAATGCTTTTTGTAAGCCTTTTTTTGAATTTGGTCTTGTAGGTGGCAACATAGTGGGGGACAAAGATAGAAATATATATGTAACTCAAGACCTATATTATACGGCACAAAAATATTCAGCAGATGGAACACACATATCAAGCTATGGTATTGAAACAAAGAATCATTGCACGTTTAGATTTAAAAATGTACTAAAATTGCCAGGATTAGATGAGTTAAATAATTGCACTATCTTGAATAGCTTAGGTGTCAGCAATAAATATTGTTTATTTCAGTTTACAAAGTCAAATGACTCCAAAATGTTTTCATGGATTGATATTTATAATTTAGATGGTAATATTTTGCTTCCTGGTGTTCATGTTCCAAACGGATATAGGTTTCATTGTATTGGGGAAGACAATTTGTTTTATTTTGTACATTCAGTTGAAAACAAAAATATTAATGAGATTGAATATTTTATTATTGAGTATAAATTGAAAGAGATTAAAAAACCTTAAAGCTATTGGTATTGTTCTTGCGTCAGCGATTCAGCGTGAACTTTAAATTCATAAAAAACAATGAATTATGAGATAAAAATGAAATTAAATATAAATAATAGACCAAAATAATTTTAAAATTCAATAGAATTGTTTTTGTAAAAAATTACGATGTTATGCAAAGCCCTCTTATAGATATTCATCGTCCAGAAAGGGGTATTGGATATAAAAGTAAATTGTTTTACAAACGAGTAGAATATTTATTGAAAATATATGATAAATAATTTGCATTACTTAAAATGATAAAGAAAACTAACAATTTGCCTGACGAGGCAAAACAACTAAATATAAACTAATTATAAAGGAGGATATTATGTCCTTAAAAACTAAAAAGAGGTTTAAAAACCTTGGTAAAACTATTGGTATTGGTCTATTTACACTACTAATGCTAACAAATATTAAATTTGCTTTAATGGATGATAGTGAGATAGCAAGTGGTGATATTTCTGTTCTTGGTATTGAAATACAACTTTTTGATGTTACTTATGGGGAGATACCGGGTTTCTGTAATATTCCTTGTTATTATGATGAATGGAGAGGTGAATGTACTGTAGTTGGTTGTGCTGAGTATTGTATAGGTGCCAAAGGGTGTCCAGCCGAAATAGTTTGTCGATATACATATTCATGAAACAATATACACCCTATAAATTAAATAGGGTGTATTTATATAACTTAGGAGAAGGTATGAAAAAACTAGTTGTCGTTATAATATTAATTCTATTCATTAGTTGTTCACATGAAAAACCAAATATTTTAAATATTGAGTATAAACCTATTGCGTCTTTAGAGCTTGTTAGTGTATTAGAGTATATTAATTCGGATAGTATTTTTATTGGCAAAATAAAGAGTATTGAGATTTTTAATGATAATATTTATATCTCAGATAAAGCTAGTTTTCAAATACATAAATTTGATCTTAATCTTAAATCCTAAAAAACTAAAACGAGAAAGATCGACTATAAAACTATTGCTAAATGAGTTATAGTTTAGTTTCGAAATGATAAATTGTTAGAATCGACTCAACGAGAATCTATTGCGAT
>CAMZKE010000009.1 GCA_947311115.1 uncultured Bacteroidales bacterium
AATTCTGAATATCACCAATATGGTATTTATCAAAATTTAGTTAGCTATTTTTTTGCTACTTTTTCTAAAGTCTTGTAATCCGAGTTAATTGAGCTTTAAGGTGATAATCATAGAAAATAGATTTACCATTCAATATTTTTTAACCTTTCATTTCTCCCCTTTTCAGAACTATGAATATATTCCATACTCATCTTGATACTTTTTGTTACTTTTTTTAACTTTTAAAAAGTGACCGCGAAGGGACTCGAACCCCCAACCCTCAGAGCCGAAATCTGATGCTCTATCCAATTGAGCCACGCAGCCATTATCTTGTTTGCAAATCTATTTAATTTTTCAATAAATTTAAACATTAATTACCTATTTTTGCAAACTTAAATTAAATCTGCTAAATACGATGGAATATAATTTTAAAGAAATAGAGCAAAATTGGCAAAAATTTTGGAAAGAAAACAAATCTTATAAAGTTGATATTGATACTTCTAGACCTAAATATTACGTGTTAGATATGTTTCCATATCCTTCAGGAGCAGGCTTACACGTGGGGCATCCGCTTGGTTATATTGCATCTGATATTTATAGTAGATATAAACGTTTAAGCGGATTTAATGTATTACACCCAATGGGTTACGATGCTTTTGGCTTGCCTGCCGAGCAATATGCAATTCAAACAGGGCAGCACCCTGCTATTACAACAGAAACAAATATTGCACGTTACCGGGAGCAATTAGATAAAATTGGCTTCTCTTACGATTGGGATAGAGAAATACGTACTGCCAATCCTGAATATTACAAGTGGACACAATGGGCTTTTATGCAGATGTTTAATCATTATTTTAACAATGAAACTCAAAAAGCTGAAAGTATCGATAATTTAATATTAAAATTTGAAAAAGAAGGAACTGCAAATCTTAAAGCAAGTTGTAGCGAAGAATTAAGTTTTACTTCAGAGGAGTGGAATACTAAATCTGACGATGAAAAGCAAAAAATATTACTAAATTATAGGTTAGCATTTTTGGCTGACACATTTGTTAATTGGTGTCCTGCTTTGGGTACTGTATTGGCAAACGACGAGGTTACAAATGGAGTATCGGTTCGTGGCGGACATCCTGTTGAACAGAAAAAAATGCGTCAATGGAATTTACGGGTATCGGCTTACGCACCCCGTTTATTAAACGATATGCAAAAGCTCGAGTGGACTGATGCCCTTAAAGAAATACAAAAAAACTGGATTGGAAAATCGGTTGGAGCAGAGCTTCAATTTAAGTGCCTCACCCCAGCCCTCTCCAAAGGAGAAGGAGACCGCTACGGATATGAAACTGCAAATAAAGTTACATATAATCTTATAAAAGAAAATGCCAGTAAAAATAGGAAAGAAGAAACTCCTGCCGAAGAAGCTTTATGGCAAGAAATTAGAAATAATCAATTAGGTCATAAAATTAGAAGACAACATATTATAGGTAATTTTATTGTAGATTTTGTTTGCTTGAAGGCGAAATTAATTATTGAAGTTGATGGAGAATATCATAATTTTCAAAAAGAAGAAGACGAGCTTAGAACAAAAGAGTTAGAAAGATATGGTTTTGAAGTAATACGTTTTACAAATGATGAAGTGTTAGCAAATTCATCAAATGTAGCACAAAAAATAAAAAAAGCACTTGACCAAAAAGTTCTCTCCTTTGGAGAGGATTTAGGTGAGGTCTATTTGTCAGTTTTCACAACTCGCCCCGACACATTATATGGAGTAACATTTATGGTGCTTGCACCGGAAAGCGATTATGTATCACAATTAACAACACTAGAACAAAAAAAGGAGGTAGAAGCATATATAAAAGCTACAAAAAAACGTAGCGAACGAGACCGCATGTCTGATGTAAAAACTATTTCTGGAGTATTTTCAGGTAGTTATGTAATACACCCTATTACAGGTAACGAAATTCCTGTTTGGATAGCCGATTATGTGCTTGCCGGATACGGAACAGGTGCTGTAATGGCTGTACCTGCTCACGACAGTAGAGATTTTGCTTTTGCAAAGCATTTTAACTTACCAATTATTCAAGTAATTGCAAAAAATGAAAAAGAAGTAACCGACACTGCAAATTGGACAGAAAGCTACGATGCAAAAGAAGGTATTGCAGTAAATTCTGAAATGATAAATGGTTTATCGGTAAGCAAAGCAAGTAAAAAAATAATATCCTATTTGCACGAAAAAGGAATAGGTAAAAAGCAAGTAAACTATCGCTTACGCGATGCAATTTTCTCTCGTCAGCGTTATTGGGGAGAGCCTTTTCCTGTATATTTTAAAAACGATTTACCATATTTAATTAATGAAAAATATTTGCCTTTAGAATTGCCAAAAATTGATAAATATTTACCTACCGAAGACGGCAAACCGCCTTTAGCACGTGCCGATAAATGGGCTTGGGATACTGTAAATAACAAAGTGGTTGAAAATAACAAGATTGATGGCAAAACAGTATTTCAGTTAGAATACAGTACAATGCCGGGTTTTGCAGGTTCGTCAGCATACTCATTACGCTATATGGACACTAAAAACAACGAGGCTTTGGTATCAAAAGAAGCTAATATGTATTGGCAAGATGTTGATTTATATATTGGTGGTACCGAGCATGCCACAGGACATTTAATTTACTCACGCTTTTGGAACAAATTTTTATTTGATATTGGAGCAATACTAAAAGATGAACCTTTTAAAAAGTTAATTAACCAAGGTATGATACAGGGGCGTTCTAGTTTTGTGTATAGAATTAAAGGTACAAATAAATTTGTAAGTTATTGTAAACGTAAAGAATTTAAAACTGACCGCTTACATGTTGATGTAAACATAGTACGTAATGATATTTTAGACACCGAAGCATTTAAAAACTGGCTGCCCGAATACAAAAATGCTGAATTTATATTTAGTGATGATGGTAAATATCATTGCGGTTCGGCAGTTGAAAAAATGAGTAAGTCGATGTTTAATGTTGTAAATCCTGACGATATTATTGAGCAATATGGAGCCGACACATTACGTATGTACGAAATGTTTTTAGGACCTCTTGAACAAGCAAAACCATGGGACACAAGTGGTATAGATGGTGTATATAAGTTTTTACGTAAAACCTGGAACTTATTTTACAATAATGATGGAGAATTAAATATCTCTAACGAAAAAGCTACTAAAGATGAGTTAAAAACACTTCATAAAACCATAAAAAAAGTAACCGAAGATATTGAGAATTTTTCTTTTAATACATCAGTTTCTGCATTTATGATTTGTGTAAACGAGTTGACATCATTAAAATGTAATAAACGTGAAATTTTACAAGATTTACTTGTAATCCTTTCGCCTTTTGCTCCGCATGTTACCGAAGAACTTTGGCAAAATGCACTTAGTGAAAAAGAAAGTATTTTAGACGCTAAATTCCCTAAATTTAATGCCGAATTTTTGGTTGAAGATGCAATAAAATATCCTGTACAGTTTAATGGAAAAACTCGCTTTATTATAGAATTACCTGCAACAATGAGTAATCAAGACATTGAAAAAACAATATTAGAACATAACAATACGCAAAAATATATTGATGGTAAAACAGTTAGAAAGCTTATTGTTGTACCTAAACGTATTATTAATATTGTTGTTTCGTAAATTTTTATAAAAATTTAACTCTAAAACTTGCGTTGAATAAATATAATTTCGTATTTTTAATAAAAATTTCGTAATCTTTAAAAAACATAACATATGAATATTACTTTCAACGAATTAAGAAGAATAAAAGACAGTTTACCTGATGGCTCAATGCATAAAATTGCCGAAGATTTAGATTTAACAGTAGAAACTGTTCGTAATTACTTTGGTGGTCGTAACTTTGAAAAAGGCGAAAGCGTTGGCTTGGTTATAGAACAAGGTCCTGATGGTGGCATTGTTCATCTTGAAGATGATAAAATTCTTAATATGGCAAAAGGAATTCTTAATGAAAATTAAACAATAGATTTAAGAAAAAAAACCGAAAAGTTTACTTTTCGGTTTTTTTTATTTCCTTTGTAGAGTAATGAACTTATTAATAAAATTTATAAAATTTGGAGTTGTAGGCTTTATTGGACTATTAATTGATTTTTCTATAACTTGGTTATTAAAAGAAAAATTAAAGGTAAACAAGTTTATTGCAAACGGTACGGGCTTTGCAACAGCAGCTACTGTAAATTATATAATAAACAGAGTTTGGACATTTGAAAGCACAAACCCTGACGTAAAAGCTGAATATTTTAGTTTTGTTATTGTTTCTGTAATTGGTTTAGGAATAAATAGTTTAGCTCTTTGGTTTTTTATTAAAAAATTTAAAATGAATTTTTATTTTGCTAAACTTTTAGCAATTGGCATAACTACAATTTGGAATTTTGGAGCAAACCTACTTTTTACATTTGCTTAAAAATTTTAGATTCGTATATCCATTCTCAAGTTTCAAGTCTCAAGTTTCAAGTCTCAACTTTCACATCTTTTACAATTACCTATTCAGAGTCATAACTCTTTTTCAGAAGTTTTTTAATAGCATTCATATATTTTGTTTTTAACTCATCAAAAGAGTTAAATTCTTCACGGTAAAAAAGACCAACACCTTGCGTATATAAAGAGTTTTTATAAGCAGCATTATCATTAACCTCATTAAAACCTTTTAGACGTAAGCTTCCACTTTTGTTTACCATAACTTCAATATTAAAATTACCGGCAATATTATTTGTTGTCGAGTTTTTAGTTTGATATTCACCAAAACCAACATTTCCGTTTAGCAGAACTCTATCGTTAAGAATTTGTGTGGAAAGTGCTACTTCAACCTCATCACTTGAAATTTCGTCACCCGGGCGATAGTTTACACCAATATCAAAATCATCACTAATTTTTGAAAGCCAGTTACTTAATTGATTAGATAAAAGTTCTCCAGATGTTTTTCCGATAGCATTACCGCTTGTTTGTTGATAATCAGCTCCTGCAAGAAGCTCTTGGTTTGTATAAAAATTATTGGTTACAAGTAAAAATAATATCTGTCGGTTTAGCTCCTCTCCGCTTAAGTTATCAATAATATTAGTTAATCTATCAGATGCTTTTGGAATATTTAAACCAAAACTTATGTTAGGACTTAAAAGTTTGTTACTCAAATTTAATTGGCACTCAATAGGAATCCTGGGTTTATCTTCAGGGTTAAAGGTTAAATTATATGGCGATGCTTTTAATTTATATATAGCCTCTAAATTTGTTGTCGCAGAATATATATCACCTGTCCATTTAATATATCCACCTGGTTTAATATTAAACTTTTTATTTAAAATATTTTGAAGTGTAAATAAATATGTTCCTTGACTCACAAAGTACTCACCATTAATAGTAAATTTGCTAGTTTTATCGATATTCATATCAATTTTACCATTTCCTCTAACTTTTATTATATCACCCACTTTCTCATCAAAAATTATTTGTAGCTCAGCATCAGAAGTAAATTCTAAATCGAAAAACATATTAATTCCGGATAAATTTACTTTATACTCTTCTTTTTTTGTTTTCTTTTTATCGGTATTATGCGAAACAAATGTTATAAAGTTGTTATCGTCAATTTGTTCAGGATTTGAAAGAGGAATAAATATTTTTGTATTTTTATTGGTTTTAGCCGAAACGTAAAAATCTAATAAATCAACATTTCCTTTAACTCTTATTAGACCTGAAATATGACTTTTTCCATAAAATAAATCGTTTTGTGTTTCTGTAGTATTTAATGCAAGAAAATTATTTACATTCAGGTTTAAATTAAATTTAAAATCTTTTAAAAAATTGTGTGTTATACTTCCATTAATATAGCCTTTGTTTGCCTGCTCATCATAAACTATAAAGTTATTAAAAAATAGTTTGTTTGTTTTTACATAAATGGTGTCAGAAAAACTGTATTTTGTGTTTAAATAATTAACTTTTAACGATGCTTTTCGGGGTAAAATATAACCTCCAAACTTTGGTTTATTAATAGTTCCGCCAATATTTATATTGCTATATATAAGTCCGTGCATTTCGGAGGTATAGGCTTTTACAAATGGTTGTATAATTTTAGTGAGCAGTTTATTTGTTTTTAGTTTAAAATTTATTTTATTATTACCAATTTCATAATCTCCCGTAAGTTTTATGGCATTAAATTTATTATAATTTGACGATGCGTTTATTACAAGTTTATCAGTTTGATTAGAGTATTTACTTGCAATGTACATATTACCCATTTTATTTTTATTGAATAAAAGCCTATTTATATTAAAATTAGAATTTAAAATGATTTTATTATATAAATCCTTAATAGTTATATCGCCATATATAGCTCCTTCTAAATTAATATTCTTATTAGCTATAAAAGCATTCAGAAAACTAAGTTTAAAATCATTTATTACCACTGTTAATGAATCAGACGGATTTCTGCTAATAAGTCCATTTGCGTATATGTATTGCTGCTCTTTGTTTATTGTCATTTGGTTTAACGCAATACTGCTTGAGTCGATACTACCGGAAAAATCGTTAATTTGCCATGTAGAATCGTTTACAATAACAAACGATGGAGTAAAACTATAATCAATAATTGTTTTGTTATTTATTTTTTTAAAATCTATTTGAGCAAAAATATCGCCAATATTTTGTTTTTTTGTTTTGTTGTCCCATTTTAAATTTACATCAGATATATTGTCTATTGATGTTATTTCAAGTTGAGTATTTTTAAAGTTTAATTCATTAAAAATGTTAATACTATCTGCTTTTATATATATAAGTAAACTATCGTTTTTTGTGTGGATATAACTGTTTAATTTGTTTATTTTTGATTTATTTAATTTAATATATCCAATATTTGTAAGTATTTTTAGTTTGTTTTCATTAGAATTTAATACACCTTTTATTGTTGAACCATAACTAACCATAGAGCTATCTATAAAGAAACTCATAATATTTTCTGTATTTTTAAATTTTAAGTTAAATTTAATATTATTGTTGTAATTATCATTTAATTCTTTGTAATCGGTAAGTGCAGGCAAATAATTTGATGAAATATTTTTTACAGAATTATATAGTTCTATAAGTCGGTATTTTCCTTCAATCTGTGCATCTAAGAAGTCGGAAGTAAGATTAGCTTTCATTATTTCATTATTTTTTCTCGATGAAAAACGAAAATCTTTAACATGAATATTTTTATTACTTGTATGAAAATTTATATCAAAAATATTAATTCCTCCTGTAATTTTATCTATATCTAAACCAGTGTATTGCGAAACCATTTTAAATGATAAGTTTGCTACTGTATCAGCATTGTATAAATGTAAATTATAAATATTTGATTTTTTAACATCGGCAGTAAAGTCCATTTTTGGCTCTTTGTTATTAAAATCGAAAGTTCCTATAAAATCCATAATCAAATTTGAGTCGTTTACTTGAAACAATCCATCAAACATTTTGTTTATTATATTACCATCAATTGATATATTTTTATAGTCGTATCCTTTTACGACAATTTGATTTATATTACCATTCGCATTTGCAATAACAGAATCTCTTTTAATATATCCATTTATTTTAGTGTTTAAACTCATTTTGCCAATTTGAGAATCAGCATCTAAAATTTTGCCAATATTTAGCTTTTTTGTTGCAATTGTACCATTAAGTCTGGTTTTATTTGAGTTTTCTTGTTTTTTTAATGAAATATCGGTTGAAATATACCCTGCATCAGTTTGTATTTTACCATAGGCAACAAAATCGTTGTAAAGTCCTGTAAAATTACCTTTATATTTTATTGTTCCTAAATTATCGATTTGTTTAGGTAATTCAACATATTTATTATCGATAAGCGGAGCAATTTGGATTTTTTCTATATCGTTTTTGTTTGTTATTAACGAGTCAATTTTTATATACATAAATGTTTCTTCATAATCGGGCAATCCGTTTACGCTAAAACTTGTATATACACGAGAGTTATCACCAAATCTTATGTTAAAATTTTTGCCTTTAAAATTATCAACTGTTCCTTTATAGTATCCCGAAAAATCGGCAATAAATTTAAAATATTGTAAAGTTGGTGCAAAATATGATATATCTTTGAAATTTACGTGAGCTGTATTTACTTTTGCCTCCATTTTTACTTTATGATTATAATCTAAAAATGCAGGAAATTCTTTATATTTCATTGAGTAATAATCGACATCAGCAGTAGTATTTGTGGTTTTAAATTTAAGATTACTTACTTTAATTAATTTGTTGCTTAAATAGCAGTTTCCTGAGAATTTGTTTAATATAATACCGCATTTTTCTTTTGCACTTAAACTTGCTATTTTAAAAGTAATGCTATCTTTATCGAAGTAAATATTTTCTATTTTAAGGTTTATATTTTTTATATCTAAATTCCAATAATTCATACCATAATTTATTTGAGGAGCGTCAAAAGTTTTATAAACAAATCTGGTATTTTTTATATTTAAGTTATTTGAATATACAATCCATGGTTTTGTCGCTGTAGTATCGGTTTTGTCAGAAATAAAAAGATTAATAAATGGTGTAATATTCATTTTGTTAGTGTCTTTTTTAAGCTGAAAAAATACACTATCTAAATATAAAGTATTTAGGTAAATTTTATTCGTATTAAAATTAATATCAGTTAAACTTCCTGAAAGTTGCTTAATATTAAAAAGTGTATCGCCTTGTGTGTCTTGAATACAGACTTTGTTTAGAATAATTTTATTAAAAAATCCAATATCAACACTTTCAATATTAATAACAATATTAGAGTCTTTTGCTATTTGTTTAGCTATAAAGTGTGTAATCCATGTTTGAAATGTTGCAGATTTAAAAACTAAAATTAGAGTTATTAATAACAGTCCAAAAACTGAAAGAATTGAGTATAAAAATATTTTAGTTTTATTCTTTATTTTCAATTTCTGAAATATTATTCTGTTTCTAAACTACGGCAAATAACCTCTAATTGCTTAATTAAATTACGTTTACTTTTGTTAGGAAAAAAAACAAAACCTTCAACAGTTATTACTCTGTTATTTTTTTTATCAAGTTTTGTTAAACTAATAAACGGCCCCCCCATAAAATCGTTTTCGGTTCGCCATAAGCCTTTTATTTCGGCAGTATAGTCGTTATTATTCATATACTCGTTAAAAATTATTGGTGCTCGAGTTTCTGTAGTCATATAACTACTGTCTCTTGAAGCAGGCACGTATTTTTTAAGAAATTTATTACGTTTAGCTATTAAATAATTTTTTGTAAATGTATTTGTATCAGTGTAGTTGTAATAATATATAAAAATTCCTTGAGTATATTTAGGAGTTTCGTGCGATATCCACATAAAATCGTTTGAGTCAACATCTAGCGAATATCCTTTAGGTATTGTAATGTTTATATCGTGCTCTTTTTTTATTCTATCACAGAGCTTTTTATCTTTAAATTTAATATAATGTTCGGTCATTCTTTTAATTTCTGCTTTTTTGTAAAATTCGAGCAATTTTACTTTGTTTTTATTAAATATTTCAGCGAAATCGTTGAAATCTTTAGCTTTAATTATTGCATAATATTGCGGAAAAGCCCAAGCGTCTTTTTCGTATGAGACACCTGTTTTGTCATAGTTACCTATCTCAATATTTAAAATATTTCTGTGATGTTTAAAAATACTAGTGAACGCATTATGAGGTATATGTGTTAAAGAAAATTCAGGTTCGGGCTGTGGCAAATAATCAATTTCTGCATTGAAAATAGATTTTATTAATTTACCCGGAGTATCGTTCCAATTATTTTTTTCTATTACTACTGTTAATTCATACGCTTTACCTTTAACATTTGGTAATGCTTTTTTATTATTCTCGTTGCAAGAAAAAAGAAGTATCGAAATAACTATTATTAAACCTATTTGTTTCATTGTGTTTGTTTTATTTGTGAGATATATTGTTTCTCAAAAATCATTCCTGTTTAAATAAAAAAAGCCGCAAAAGCGGCTTTTTTTATTTAAAATACCTTTATTATTCAACTGTTACTTTATAAGTAGCAGTTTTATCGTTATTATTTATTTTTACAAAGTAAATACCTTTATTATTACTACTTAAATCAATTTCTTGATTTAAAATAGAAACATTATCAAGTTTTTTAATAAGTACTGTTTTGCCTGTAATATCTAATACGGTAATAGTAACATTGTTATTTGTGCTAAATTCACCACTAACATTAAATACACCGTTACTTGGATTTGGATATACATTAATACCGTTAGTAGTATTAAGCTCGTTAACATTAACACCATCTAAAACCTTAACAATAACTGTATCAGACGCTTCGCAACCGTTTGTAAAGCTACAGTATAACCAGTAAGGGTGGTTTCCGATACCAATACTTCCGTTAACTGTAATAAAAGGAGTAGTTGCTCCTGTGTTCCATAAATAGCTATCATAACCTAACGAAACACCGCCTAATACAGTATTTCCATCGGTATATATTTTAACAGTATCGTTTTCAAAGTCAACAACAGGCGAAGGTAAAATAGGTACATAAACCTGTGCTATATTTCTACAACTATTAGTATCTATAACAGTAACTTCGTATAAACCAGTTGTTAAAACTGTTATTGCATTGGTAGTTTCTCCTGTACTCCACTCGTAAGATTTTTGTCCGGCACCTGCGTCTATAACATAACCTCTACACACGTCTGTACTATCAGGACCTAGATTAATAACATACTCATCAAATACATTTGTTGATGCTGTATCTGTTAAAGTACAACCATCAATATTAACAGTTAAATAATATTGCTTTGTATATGAATCCATTATTGCTTGTACATAAGAGCCTGTATCTACAACAACTGTATCTGTATTTGTTGTCCAAGAATAAGTTGCACTTGGGTACTCCGGCGATATTGATGCAAATAGAGGGAATTGTTGATTTAAACAAACAATTGTATCGGCAGGAGAAAAAGTAATTGTAGGATACGTAAACTCTTTAACAACAATATTTACTGTACTATCGCAATAGTTTACAGCAGGAGAATATGTTGTTTGAAAAGTAGTATCGTTTGAATACCAAGTTCCGTTAATTTCAATACTATCGCCACAAATGCTGTAAGTAGTAGTATCTGTTGAAACATAATAACTATGCTCAAATTGATTTTCGTATGCTCCCATATCAACAACAACATCAAAAACTCTATCGTTTCCGAAAAAATCTTTGTTATCTAAAATCATATTAGCATCAGTGCTTCCATAGTTAATTACTCCGGAGCAAGCTGATATTTTATACATTGAAGTAAATTCAGGGTCAATATTTAGGTTTCCTGTTCCGGTAGCACCATCTTCAACATCAGAATAAGTTACTGTGGCGTTATCCCATACCGGCATATTTGTATTTCCATAAATAATGCTGTTTATTATTGTAGGTGATGAACTTGATGTACAAACTAAACTGTTAGTGTTATCTGAAATGGTGTTGTTACCCATAAAAAAGTCAGAAGCAAGAGTCATTACTGCAGTATTGTTATTTGCAAAAATATTGTTATAAAGATTTATGTTTGCACCATTCAAATACACAGCGTTACCATTATCGGTAAAATTACAAGAGTAAATTTTAACTTTATTATTTGTAACACTTACAGCTCCTTTGTAATTAACATTTTCTACACTATCAATGCCTCCGCCATAGCTAATATTACAATATTTAAGCAAACTTGAATCAGCAGAATTATGAAATAAAATACCTCCCCAGTTTAAAGAGTCTGCTTTTGTAAAAGTAATTCTGTTATCGAATAAACCTGCAGCATTAATATTTCCTTTTACGTAAAAGTAACCTGCAACAGTGTTTTGCATTTTATTAAAAGCTGTATCGCCTTTAAAAATTAAAACTACTCCGGGAGCTATTGTTAATGTATTCCCTGTTTCTATAACAATTTCTTGACCTACATACACAGTATCTGCATTCAAAATAGTGTCGTTTGTGATGTTTACATTAAGCGTGTCAATTGTGGCAAAAGAACTGATATATAAACCAATAGTAATTAATAATAAAGTAATTCTTTTCATCTGTATTTATTTTTTATTTAACTTGCAAAATAAGACTTTTTTACGATAAAGTAAAAATTATTTTCAATGAAGTTTTTATTGGATTTCTATAGTGGTGTAATGTATTATGTTATAGTATGTTAAAAATTTCTTTTAAGCTGAAAATTTGATGTGTTGGGATTTCACTTTTATTATTATCTGTAAAATTGCAATAAATAGTATCAATTTTAAAATTATTTGCACCAATAATATCTACTTTAAGGTCGTCGCCAATCATTATACTATCAGTTTTTCTTGCGTTTAACGAACTTAATGCGTATTGAAATATTTTAGGGTTTGGTTTCTGATAACCTGTATCTTCCGAGCAAATCAGCTTTGTAAAATATTTATCGAGCTTACAGTTTTTTAATTTTTGTGTTTGAACTTCTTTAAAACCGTTTGTTAAAATTGCTAAATTATATTTGGGTTTTAAATAGTCTAAAATTTCGTAGGTATAAGGAAAAACAATTGTTTTCTTTGGGCTTTCATTAATATAATCATTGCCAATATTTTGGGCTAACTCCAAGTCGTTAACATTAAATTTATTAAGCGTTAATAAAAATCTATTTGTTCTAAGTTCATCTTTCGATATCTCTCCTTTTCTGTACTTATCCCACAAATCTTCATTTATTATTTTGTAAGTTTTAATAAATGTATCAAAATCAGGAAAAATATTATAAAGTTTTCTGTTTTCGAAAATCTCCTTAAAAGTTAATACCGAATTAGACTCAAAATCCCAAAGAGTTCTGTCTAAATCGAAGAAAATAAATTTGTATTTTTTTTGCATATAACAGAGATACTACTCCCATTTATCAACTGAACCATTTAGGAATGTAACTGTTTTATTGGAGTATTTCCATGTTTCAATTAACCCCTTTGGCGAATTTACACTTTTTCGTTCTGATGGTTGTCCTAAACTCTCAATAACCATTCCATGACTCATGCCTTTCCACAACTCGCCATTCATTAGTTTTATAGTTTTGTCTTTGCCATAAATTTTAACTAAACGCTTGTATTTTGGCGAGTTTGTATCAACAGTTCGTATTGTAGTTGTACTTTTAGGTTTAGCTTTTTGAGCAGAATTAGTTTTATTCATTAGTTCCTCAATTTCAGGACTAGATTTTAAGTTTAAATAACTAACCCAACCATCTTTGCCATAATATTTAGCTTTAATATATAAGTTTTGAACTTCTTTATATAAATATAAAGTTTCGTTTTCTTTTATTGTGGTAATTATTTGCCCCGACGATGCTGGATTTGCTCTTAAAATTGCTCCCCCGCTACTTACTTTTGCACTAATTAGTCCGTTGCTTGTACTCGAGATAATTATGGTACTTGTTCCCGGATTTGAATTTAACTTATAAATTTTATTATCAACTTCTTTTAGTTGAGCTTTTAAAATAGAAATTTGATTTTCAATATTTCTTTTTTCTTGTTGCAATTTTGTTAGTTCTTGCCCTGTTTGCGCAAACAAACTAATAAAACTTACTGAAATTAATATTACGAGAATAGCCTTCATTTTGTATTTTTTCTACAAATTTAATGAAAAAAAAATTAATATCTAACAAGCATTTTATTTGAATTTTTAAAACTATTGTAATATACTAACATACAGTGAAATACACGTCTTGTAATGTTTTGTTAATTAGAAATAATAAAACCTAAAGCTAAATAAATTTTTTAGTTATTACTCAATATTGTACTTTAGAAGATTGTTTAATAATGGTATTTAAAAGAAACATATTATTGGTATTTTTCGGTTTATTCGTAATAACCGGATACTCTCAGTTTTATAATGGTTTACATACAGATTTTGGTAAAAACCGCGTACAATACGAAGAATTTACATGGCAATATCTTCGTTTTGATACTTATGATACATATTTTTATGAAAATGGTAAAGAGTTAGCTATATACACATCTGAAATTGCTGATGAAAAAATTAAATATTTCGAAAACTTTTTTGAGATTTCGTTACAAAAACGAATTCAGTTTTTGATTTATAACAACTTATCAGACTTCAGACAAAGTAATATTGGTTTAGTTTCCGGAGTAAACAAATATAATATTGGAGGAACAACAAAAATTTTAAAAAATAAAGTTTTTATTTATTTCGATGGAAATAGAGAAAATTTCAAACAACAAGTTACTGCAGCAATAGTCGAGATTTATTTAAACGAAATGATTTTTGGAACAAGCATTACTGCAAGAATGGCAAATTCTACTCTTATTTCTTTGCCTGAGTGGTACTTAAAAGGTTTAGTATCTTACTTATCGAATCCGTGGAACGAGAAAATTAACAACATTGTTAAAGATGGAATATTAACCGAGAAATACGAAAAATTTAATCGTTTAAGCGGTCAAGATGCTATTTATGCAGGACATTCTATATGGAACTACATTGTTAATCGATATGGCGAACATGTAATCCCTAACATTTTATATTTAACAAAAACGAGTAAAAATATTGATAGCGGTTTTATGTTTGTATTGGGAACAAACTCAAAATATTTATCATACGATTGGCTTAATTATTACGAAGATATATACTCAAAATACGATAAAGGAAAAAACTTGCCACCACAAGAGAATATAATAAAAAAGAAAACGAAAAAACCAAGAGTTTTCCAACAATTAAAAATAAGTCCTGATAATAATTTATACGCATATACTTCTAATATTGAAGGTCAATATAGAATTAGAATATACAATAAAACCACAGGTAAGACAAAGAAAATTTTAAAGAAAGAGCATAAATTAGCTCAAATAACTGATTATAGTTACCCTTTGTTAGCATGGCATCCGACAGGAAAAATATTAGCATATTTAATTGAAGCAAAAGGAAGTATCTGGTTGTATTTTTATAACTTAGAAGATAAAAAAAGAGAAAAACGTGAAATGTTTGGTTTTGATAAAATTATTGACATTTCGTACTCTAACAATGGTAGAAACATTGTGTTTTCAGCTGTAAAAAAAGGGCAAACAGATTTATATTTATATAGTATTATTGGACAAGGTGCAAGACGCTTAACAAACGATGTGGCAGGAGATTACAATCCGCATTTTACAAAAAACGATAAAGGAATAATTTTCAGTTCTAATAGAAGTAGTACAGATTTAAATGCTGGCGATACATTACAAGATAATTTAGATGTTTATTTGTTGGCTTTAGAGAAAAACAGGCCTAAATCTTTAACAAGAATAACGGAAACTGATTATGAAAATGAAACCTCAGCATTTGAGATTAAGAGTCATAACTATTTGTTTTTAAGCGATGCAAACGGAACAAATAATATGTATGTCGCTAAATATGACTCAGCAATAAGTTTTATTGATACCACAACTCATTATAAACATTTTACAAAGAGCAAAGCTTTAACAAATTACAGACGCAGTGTTTTATCTCTAGATTACAATAACAATACCGATTCTACAGCAAAAATATTTTTAAATAATGGTGAATATAATCTATTTTCAGAACAAGAAAATTTAAATACAGATAATAAAATATCTGATGGCTATTTTAAAAAGCGTGAGAAAAAACTAAGATTATATAACGATTCAATTTCTAAAAGAAATAAAGCCTTACGCGATTCATTAGAAAATTTATTAAAAAATGAAAGTAGTGAAAATTTAATTGTAAAGTCAGATACAAACTCAATAGACATAACCAATTATAGTTTTGATATTGATGAATTACAAGCAAAATATAGCGATAAATCTGAAATAAAAAATAAAATATCAGAAAAAGATAAAAATAAAAATATAAGTCGTCTTCAACGGTTTTATTTTACTAATTTCTACATAAACGATATGGTAACGCAAGTAGATTTTAGTTTTATGAATAACTCCTATCAGGCATTTACAGGAATGGGATATTACTATAATCCCGGATTTAATGTTTATTTAAAATTAGGAGCCCTCGATTTATTTGAAGATTACCGAATAACAGGAGCGTTACGTATGGCTGGAAATTTTGATAGTAATGAGTGGTTAGTAAGTGTTGAAAATTTAAAAAAACGACTTGATAAGCAAATAGTATTTCATAGGCAAGTTTTTAATAATGCTGATGGAGAGTTTTTTCAAAAAACACATACTCATATACTAAAATATATAATGAAATATCCGTTTAGTCAAGTAACCGCAACAAGATTAACTATCGGAGGTAGAAGCGACAGAACGGCTATTTTAGCAACCGATTCTCGCTCGTTAAACGAACCAAATATTTATAAAAATTGGGTAAATGCCAAGTTAGAATTTATTTTCGATAACTCAAGAGATTTAGGCGTAAATTTGTATTCAGGAAACAAAATGAAAATTTTTGGTGAAGCATACAAACAAGTCAATCAAGAAAGGACTGATTTATATGTAGTTGGATTTGATTTTAGGCATTACGAAAAAATTCACAGAGATTTAATTTTTGCAACACGTATTGCAGGAAGTAAATCATTTGGACAATCAAAGTTGATATACTATTTAGGCTCTGTTGATAATTGGATGAATTTTTCATCAAAAAACCCTACATTTAATCAGAGCGTACAAATTGATTATTCACAAAAATGGGCATTTCAGGCAGTAGCAACAAATATGCGTGGTTTTAGTCAAAATATAAGAAATGGTAATACATTTTTTGTTATGAATAACGAACTGCGTTGGCCTGTTTTCAGGTATTTAGCAAATCGCCCTATAAATTCTGATATGATAAATAACTTTCAAGTAATAGGTTTTTTTGATATTGGAACAGCTTGGACAGGAGCCACTCCTTATTCTGACGAAAATAAGTATAATCAGGAAATTAGACCGGAATTACCTCCCGGTTCGCCACCAAACGCACAGCCGCAAGGTCCCATTGTTTTAGTTGTTGATAAAGATAAAGAGCCTATTGTTTACGGATATGGTTTTGGTTTAAGAACACGTTTGCTTGGCTATTTTATTCGTGCCGATTGGGCTTGGGGTATAGAAGATCAGGTAATTCAACCAAGTGTTTTTTACTTGTCATTAAGTTTAGATTTTTAATTTTTATAAAAAATGATAATAACAAAAGATTATAAAATGGGCGATGCTGTTTTGCACGACCCTAAAATGCTAATAGTTTTAAACCGCTTTGATATTAAGTTAGGTTTTGGCGATAAAACAATTGAGCAAATTTGTAATGAACATAATATTAATATAGAATTTTTTATAGAAATTTCTAATGCTTTTCACGATTCAACCTATTTTACCGAAAATAAATTAAAGCAATTTCCTTTAGAGTTGATAGTATCATTTTTAATAAACTCACATAATATCTATATAAACAAGATAATACCTCAAATAGAGAAACTTATTGATAGTTTAGAATATGATGATAATAACGATGTAAAAAATATTGAATTCTTAAAAAAATTCTTTCTAGAATATAAACAGGAACTTGTAAATCACGTAAAACATGAAGAGGCAACTGTTTACCCCTACGTTGTTGAACTTGAAAAAAGCATCAACTCAAATACAATTAGCAAGGAATTGCTAAGTATAATGACAAGCTATTCTGCCTCAGACTATAAAGATGGGCATGACAATGTTGAAGAAAAATTATTTGATTTAAAGAATATTATTATTAAATACCTGAAACCACCAAAAAATTATGATACATGTAATGTTATTTTAAATAAGCTTTTTCGTTTAGAGGAAGACTTAAAAAATCATTCTGAAATAGAAGAGCGTGTTTTAATTCCGGCAGCAATAAAAATGGAAACAGAAATACAGCAATTAAACGAACTAAATAAAATAAAGATTGTTTAATTATGAAAAGAGTTAAAATGCTAATAATTAACAATTCTTATATAGTTACAAGTGGTGTACAATTGGTGCTAAACGAAATTACCGAAGTTAAATATTCTAATATTGAGGCAAAATCGAATAATGCAATAAATAGTATTTTAAGTTACAGCCCGAATATTGTAATATATAATACAGGGCTAAATAAAAAAATTGACGAGTATATTACCAAAAATAATATAATAAGTGTTGGTATTGGTTACGATAATAGCTTAAATAATAAATATTATATAAATCTATTAAACGACGATAAATCAACAATTATTAGTTTAATTAGAAAAATAATTGCAGAAAATTTTAATAAAAAAATACAAGAAAAAGATAATGAGCTAAGTTTAAGAGAGATTACGATAGTAAAACTAATTGCACAAGGTTTTACAAATCAGGAAATTGCAGATGAGCTTTTTTTAAGCAAACATACGGTAATTACCCATAGAAAAAATATAACTAACAAGCTGAATATCAAAACAGTATCGGGTTTAACCGTTTATGCTATTTTAAATAATATTATTGATATAAAAGATGTAAAATAATTATGAAAGCAATGTTATTTGCCGCAGGACTCGGCACTAGATTAGGCGAATTAACAGCTAAAAAACCAAAAGCTTTGGTTGAAGTAAATAGTAAACCTCTTTTGTATTATGCTATTGAATATTTAAAAAAATATGGTGTAACCGATATTATTATTAATGTTCATCATTATGCCGATTTAATTATTGATTATGTAAAACAAAACAATTCGTTTGGTATAAATATAGAATTTTCTGACGAGCGAAATCAGTTATTGGAAACAGGTGGAGGCTTGTTAAAAGCAAAGTATTTTTTTTCTGATGTTAATGATTTTGTTGTTTATAACACCGATATTTATACAAGCTTAAACTTATCTAAAGCAATGCTAAAACATAAACAAACTAATGCTTTAGCAACTCTGGTTGTTAGGAACAGGAAAACATCTAGATATTTACTGTTTTCTGATGATGACAGAATGTGTGGTTGGAAAAATATTAAAACAGGTGAAGAAATTATAACACGTATCGAGCCAAATTTAACTAACTATGCTTTTAGTGGAATACAAATACTTTCAACAAAAATATTTGAACTTTTAGAAGAAAAAGAAAATACTAAATTTTCGATTACAAAAGCATATATTGAGCTATCTAAAACTCATAAAATTATTGGATATATCGATAATTCAAAATATTGGATTGATGCAGGTAAACCAGAAACTTTAAAAGAGCTAAGCTTAATTTTAAAAGGACGCTAATATTTATCCCATACAGACTCTATTTTCTCGCTATCAAGGTAATATGTGAAATTTACGGTTTTGTTATTGTTAGTAAATGTTCCGGTACCGTGAGTTGTAATATCATCAATAACTTGTTCGCTTACAGAAATTGATGAGCCTGAAATTTGGGCTGTAACTTCTGAAGTTATACCTAAATTAGCATAGTTTGTTATAGTGTAATTGTTTGTATTTTTTGAGATGTCGATTGTATAAGATTGTGTACCATAATTTCCATTTTCACTATCACTATCACTACATTTCCATTCTCCTGTAATATCGGGTGATAATTCTTCATCTTCTTTAGTACACGAAGTAAATATTAATACAGAATAGATAATAAATACAATATATGTAAAAAATCTATAGGTTCTAATCATATTTTACTAATCTACTCTATGTTGACCTCTTTTAAATTTTCGTTTACCGTTTGCCGTATTAATTCTTCCAATATATACTCCGTAACAACCACCATCGTCTTCTGCGGTATTAGGTATTACAAACTTAATCCAAATACGTTGAGTTTTTCGCGAACCTTTTTCCCAATTAGGAGCTTTTTTACTTGAAAATAATTCTACTTGGTCAGTATATCTAACACTTTTAAATATAGTGTCTTTTGTAATTTCAACTTTGTCAACAATCATATTTCCATCGTCATCAGTCATTTCAACCTCAACATCTTCACCTAACTCATCATCCCATTGAGTTGTCATTTTATAAATAACATTTGTGTCAGTTCTTGTTTTTACAATAACTTTTTTTGTTTTTCTAACCGGTTTTACAACTTCCCATTGTAAGTCGCCTAAAGCGGGTACGCCACATACCCAAATATTGTATTTTTTATGTGCATAAATAGCTGTTTTAACAACTACTGTATCTCCGGGATATGCATAGCCAAAAACAGACTGTGAATAATAATCGTAATCACCCATATCTTCAACTTCACAATAATCGCCATCTTGACATTCTTGTGCAACAAGTCTGTTTGTAGAAAACAAAACTATTGATAAACTGAATATTATTATATATAATTTTTCCATTTTACTTTACTTTAAAATTACTATTAATTAGACCATTTATTTCTAATTTCATTTGTTTTAGATTTAATCTTGTTAAATTGTTCTTTTGAAATAATACCAGATTCATTATCAAGCGATTCGTCATAAACATCTTGAAGTGATTGGAGGTCAGAATAAATATCTTTAATATCGTTATTTGAACCTAAAGATTTAAAATAATCTACTAAGTTTTCAAGTAGTGGACCTTGGTCGTTTAATATTTGAATAACTGTACTATTTTCGTTATATGTTTTAACAGAAGAAATTATTAAATGAACACTTTCTAACCAACCACCAAAAGTAATATAAGGTAAAAGTTGAGTTTGTCCGTTGTTTTGTAAATACGATGTTGCTTGAATATACGACTCGTTAGAAATAGTATATAACGAATCAGCATTATCAAGATTATCAGTAATTCTATTCATAAATTTATCATCAAAACCTTCGGCTAAACCAAGATCATCAGCTAATTTTTTAGATACTGCAAAATATCCCATTGTAAGCTGGTTTTTATCGTAAACACTACAATATGCAACGTCTGATGCATAAACGCCTAGGTTTATAGCTTTTTTGGCTGTTGTGTTATATTTATTTACATTTTCGGTAGGGTTTAAAGCCTCTTTTGTAAATCTTGCCTCATCTTCCCATAAACTTATATACACCTCTATAGGAGATGGCATTTTAAATTGAGTAATTATTTCGGTTAGTTGTTCTGTTATGGTATCGGTTGCAACTATATCGGAATCTTCTTCAACAATAGTAGGCGAGTTTCCGCAAGATGAAATAAACCCCACAAGAATTATGATAATCAAACTTTTATATAATCGTGTTCTTTTCATTGTGAATAATTTATATTTACAACAAAGATAATTATTATATAAGTAACTGCAAAATATATATGTATAACAAGTTATTGTTAAAATGAAGATTTATATTTCAAGTTATTTTTTTCAATAATATAAACTTTTACAGAGCCAACAATTATGTCTGCTTTTATAAGTATCGGAATTTTGTTTTTATCGTCGCTAACCCAAACAATAATTTGCTCTCCACCTTTAAAAACCGAACCTTCAGCAACAGTAGTGCTAAACTTAATTGTTTTGTAATTTTTCCCATTTTTATGAGTAATTTCTTCTTTACCAAGATATTTTACATAAATATTAATTTTCTCGTTATCCATTATTGTTGTAATGGGTATTGAGTCGTTCAACTTCATATCGGAAAAATCTATACTTCGTGTAAAATAAGTAGCAGAAAGTACATCAAAAATACAATTATTTAATGTTAAGGTATCTTTTTTTAGTCCTTCTTTAGAGTTATATGTAGAGCTATATATTTTCTTTTTTTTATGGTTAAATACATATTCATTATCAGTTAACAAACTTCCTTCTGTAGTTTTTCTGTGGTAGTATAAGGGTTTTAAACTATTTTTATATACAATTGATTCGAAACTGTCGCGTACTTTAAAAATCCAATCATACGACGGGTAAGATTTGCCTGTACTTATAAATCTCCATAACTCAATATTGTTTATTGTTGTGTCTTTTACGTTAAATGTAACCTCTCCGGCTTTTAACCAAATAAAACCCCAATTATAATAAACTTGATACTTTACAAATTCATTATTTTTAAAATTGTTATTTTTTATTTCGCATTGAGTAAAAGCCTCTTTTACAAAAAAGCTAATTAAAAATAATATTATGTAAAACTTAAATTTCAAATATATTTTGTGCTATAAGATAAAAAGATGCCATTTCTCATAATATAGAAAAATGGCATCTTTTAGGTTTAGATATTATTATTTAAACGATTCTGCAAAATATTTATAGAAATACGGAATTGTATTTATTCCATTAAAGAATTGCTCTAATGGCATATTTTCGTTTGGAGAGTGAATTGCATTACTTTCAAGACCAAACCCCATTAATATTGATTTTATACCAAAAATTTCTTCAAACTCAGAGATAATAGGAATACTACCTCCGCTACGTACAGGAATTGCTTGTTTTCCATAAACTTCCTTTAGTGCTTTTTCGGCAGCTTTGTATTCTGGTAGGTCAACAGAACAACCATAAGCTTGTCCGCCGTGTAAATATTTAACATTAACTTTTACAGATTTAGGAGCTATATTTTCAAGATGTTTTTTGAAAATCTCACCTATTTTATGATTGTTTTGATTTGGAACTAAGCGGGTGGATATTTTAGCATAAGCTTTAGAAGGTAGTACTGTTTTTGCACCTTCTCCTGTGTAGCCTCCCCATATTCCGCAAACATCGAAACTAGGACGAATGCCTGTTCTTTCTGTTGTAGAATATCCTTTTTCGCCACCTAATTCATCAACATCAATTGCTTTTTTATATTCTTCATCATTATGAGGTGCTTTTGCTAATAAATCACGTTCTGCTTGGGGTAAATCAATAACATCATCATAAAATCCCGGTATTGTTATTTTGCCATCTTTATCTGTTAAGTCTGCAATTAAATTAGATAACACATTTATAGGGTTAACAACAGCTCCTCCAAATAATCCTGAATGTAAGTCTCTGTTAGGTCCTGTTACTTCAACTTCCCAATAAGATAAACCTCTTAAGCCAGTAGTAATTGTTGGTGTTTTTGGGTCAATCATACCTGTGTCTGAAACAACTATTACGTCTGCCTTTAGCATATCAATATTGTCTTTGCACCATTTTGGTAAACTTGGGGATCCAATTTCCTCTTCTCCTTCAATCATAAACTTAACATTACAAGGCAGTTGGTTTGTTTTTACCATGTATTCGAAAGCTTTTGCATGCATAAATCCTTGACCTTTATCGTCATCAGCACCACGTGCCCATATTTTACCGTCTTTAATTACCGGCTCAAACGGATCTGTATGCCATAAATCAATAGGGTCAACAGGCATAACGTCCATGTGTGCATAAACAAGAATTGTAGGTAGTTTAGGGTCAATTATCTTTTCGGCATAAGTAACAGGGTGCCCTTCTGTATCGTAAACTTTAGCTTTGTCTACACCTGCTTTTAATAAAGTTTTTTTCCAATATTCAGCAGCTTTGTACATATCCGGTTTGTTTGCATCGATAGAGCTAATTGATGGAATTCTAATTAATCCAAATAGTTCTTCTAAAAATCGGTCTTTATTTTCTTCAATATAATTCTTTAAATCTTCCATTTTGTTTTTTATTTTCTATAAAAGTATAAAGTTTATTATTATAAAAAAAATGTTCCAAGATTTTTATAATTACAATATGTAAATTGTTATTCTAATGTAATTATATTGTATATTTCTAATTTCATAACAAAAGACTAAATATATCTATTTTTGTTTTAAAACACTTGTTAATACAGATGACTAAGAAAAACTGTAGCCTTTTAGAATATCAATTTTAGTTTTTTACCTAGGTTATTTTAATTTTAACCTGAATTATTCATACTTTTTTCTTTTTCTTAGACGAGGCGACGAACCATGTAGCTGTATATGAATACTGCAAATGCTTTGCAACAAAGTATCAGGAAAAGAAAAATGTATATTAAAAAACAAAGCCAAATCTTTTACAATTTGGCTTTTGTTCTATTAAACTATCTAATACCAACTCAACACCAAAATACGCTATATAAATCATTTCTATTTTTCTTTCTTTTTGTTAAAAATTATTCCCATAGCTATTGCTATGCAAAGAATTTTTACCTCAA